>JAJZJT010000189.1 GCA_021809995.1 Actinomycetes bacterium | reverse complement strand
GATCCCCGTCGTCCGGGCCGTCGTGGTCCTCGACGCTCACGACCAGGCGTACCGGGAGGAGCGGGCTCCCACGTGGTCGGCCGTCGACGTGGCCGTCGAGCGTGGTCGGCGGGCCGGGTGCCCGGTCGTGCTCGTGACGCCGTGCCCGACGGCGGTGCTCGCCGACGGGGCGCGCCTCGTGCTCGCACCCCGCACCGTCGAGCGGCGGGGCTGGCCCGAGGTGGTGGTGGTCGACCGGGGTGGGGACGACCCGCGCACGGGGCTCTTCTCGGCGCGCCTGGTGGCCGAGGCCCGGGCCGTCCTGTCGGGTCCCGGTGGCCGCGTGGTCTGCGTCCTCGACCGGCGCGGCAGGGCCCGCCTGCTCGCCTGTGCCTCCTGCGGTGCCGTCGCGGCCTGCACGCGCTGTGGCGGGGCCATGGAGCTCGGTCGCTCGCCCGACGAACTGGTGTGCCGGCGGTGCGGGGACGGCCGGCCGGTCGTGTGCGCTCGCTGCGACTCGAGCCGCCTCAAGCTCCTCCGGCCCGGGGTGGCCCGCGCTGCCGAGGAGCTCGGGCGCCTCCTCGGGGAGGCGGTGCACGAGGAGTCGGGTCCGAGGACTGCCGGCGCGTCGCGCCGGGACGCCGCCGGCAGCGGCCGGGACGACACCGACGGGGTGCCGGCACGGGTGGTCGTGGGCACGGAGGCGGCGCTGCATCGCACCGGGCCGGCGGAGCTCGTGGCCTTCCTCGACTTCGACCAGCACCTTCTGGCACGCCGGTTCACGGCAGCCGAGGACGCGCTCGCCCTCCTCGCCCGGGCGGGCCGACTGGTCGGCGGGCGCGGTGGCTCGGGCCGGGTGCTGGTCCAGACGCGCGCCGGTGACCACGTGGTGCTCGAGGCGGCCCGGCGGGGCGACCCGGGCCTGCTGGCCTCCGGCCAGCAGGCGGTCCGGAGGGAGCTCGACCTCCCGCCCTTCTCGGCTCTCGCCACCCTGGACGGGCCCGGGGCGGCCGCGCTGGCGGACGCGCTCGCCGGCGTGCCGGGGGTCGCAACCTCCCGGCTGGGAGAGAGCCGCTTCGCCGTTCGGGCGGGCGACCACGCGGCGCTCTGCGACGCGCTCGCCGCGGCGGGTAGACCCGGTGGGCGGGTGCGGGTGGCCGTGGACGCCACCGACCTGTGAGCGCTCCGCCGGCGTGGTGCGGCTGGCCGCCTGTGCCGAACCGTCAGGTGCCGGCGGCTCGGGCGGTGCCTGGTCTCGTGCTGGCGGGGACGGTGAGCTCGAAGTCGGCCCCGCCGCCCAGCGCGTCTCGGTAGCGCAAGTCGCCGCCGTGGGCCCGGGCGAGCCCTCGGGCAAGGTAGAGCCCGAGGCCGGTTCCCGGCCGGGTGGACCCGAGCCGTGAGAACTTCCGGAAGAGAGCCCCGACCTGGTCGGCGGGGACGCCCGGGCCACGATCACGGACGTTCACCGTCACCGACGGGCCGCTGCAGGTGACCAGGACCTCGACCGGCGTGGCAGCGGGGGCGAACTTGGCCGCGTTGACAAGCAGGTTGGTGACGATCTGCCGGAGGCGGCCGGCGTCGCCGACGACGGCCGCCTCGCCCGGAGAGACGACCCTCAGGGGATGGTCACCGAGGGCGTGGCGCAGGTCCTCGCACACCTGGCGCACGAGGTCCGACAGGTCGACGGCGTCGTGGGCGATGCGCAGCGTGCCGGTGTCGATGGCCCGGGCGTCGACCAGGGACTCCACCATCTCGGTCATCTCGTCGGCCTGGCGCACGATGGCGTCGACGGCCGAACGGCGGGCGTCGTCGTCGCTGCCGAGGTCCTCCGCCAGCAGCTGGGCGAAGCCGCGGATGACGTGGATCGGCGTGCGCAGCTCGTGGGAGAGGACGACGAGGGCGTCGTGGAGCTCGGTGGCGGTGTGCGTCCCGTCGGCGGGGGGCCCGTCGGCGTGCGACCCGTCGGCGGGGGACCCGTCGGCGTGCGACCCGTCGGCGGGGGACCCCGCTGGCGCCGAGGCCGTCGGGCGGACGTCCCCGCGCTCGCCGGGGACCGGCTCGGCGACACCGTTCGCGGCGGGGTGCACGGCGGAGAGCGCGGCGGGGTCGCTGACCAGCGCCAGGCGGTAGGCGCCCTGGGCGCTCGACTCGAGGATCTCCTCGAGCAGGTCGCTGGGCACGGGGCGGCTCCAGAGGAACCCCTGCGTCAGCCGGCACCCCATGGTCACCAGCCGGCGGCACTGCTCCTCGGTCTCGACGCCCTCGGCGACCACGTCGAAGCCCAGGTGCGTCCCGAGGTGGACCATGGCGTCGACGACCAGCGCGTCCTCGGGGCAGGTCGTCAGGCCGGCGACGAAGGTCTGGTCGATCTTCAGGACGTCGATGGCGATGGTGCGGATCTGCGAGAGCGAGGAGTACCCCGTGCCGAAGTCGTCGAGGGCGACCCGGACGCCGAGGGCGCGAGCCGTGCGCAAGGTCTCGGCGGCCTGCTCGGCGTCCCCGAGCAGGGCGCTCTCGGTGATCTCGAGGCAGAGCTGCGACGGTGCGGCGGTCAGGTGGGCCAACGCCTCGACCAGGGTGTCGAGCATCGCGGGGTCGTCCAGCTGGCGAGCCGAGACGTTGACCGACATCTCGAGGCCGAGGTCGGGGTGCGCCCGGTGGAGCTCGTCGAGCTGGCGTACCGCCGTGCGCAGCACCCAGGCGCCGAGCGGCCGGATGAGCCCCGTCTCCTCGGCCGTGCCGATGAACCGGTCGGGTCCGAGGAGACCGTCGTCGGGGTGCATCCACCGGACCAGGGCTTCGAAGCCGCGGACCTGGCCGGTGCCGACCTCGACGATGGGCTGGTAGTGGAGGCGGAGCTGCTCCTCTTCGATGGCGACCCGCAGCGCGGCCTCGAGGTGGGAACGCGACAGGACGCGACCCTTGAGGGGGTGGTCGAAGACCGTCGAGCGGTGCCCGCCCGCCCATCGCGCCTCCCGTAGGGCCGTCTCGGCGTGCGAGAGGAGGTCAGAGCCGTGGGCGGACGTCCCGAGCGCGATGCCGGTGGAGGCCGTGGGGTGGAGGTCGAGGGCGAACTCGTCGATGGCCGCGACGGCCACCGAGGAGAGGCGCTCGGCGACGAAGTGCGCCGCCGGAAGGTCGTCGACGCCGTCGGTGACGACGGCGAACGTGTCGCCGCCGACCCGGGCGAGCAGGTGCAGCCCGTCCTCGGGGACCTCGGCGGCCAGGCGTTCGGCCACCCGGCGCAGGACGGCGTCGCCGGTCGACTGCCCGTAGCCCTCGTTGACCCGGCCGAAGTGGTCGAGGCCGACGGCGACGACGGCGACCGCCGAGAGGCGCGGCCGTCCGGCCAGGCGGTCGAGCGCACTGCACAGCGTCCGGCGGTCGGCCAGGGCGGTCAGCTCGTCGTGGCGCGGCGCCTCGGCGACAAGGGTGGCGACCGCCCGAGCGCTGGCGTTCGCCGTCACGGTGGGCGAGACCGAGGCGTTGGCCCGGCCGCGCCCGGGGGAGCAGTGCTTGAGAGCGCGTCGCACGGTCGCAACCGACCGCAGGTCGGCGCCCGCGGAGATGACGGGGAGCGTCACCACCGGGACGGACGCCTCGACGGCTTCGAGCATCTGGGCGCCGCGGCCGATGCGGTTGTCGAGGATGCGGGGAGAGAGGACCGTCGCCGCCGGGAGCTCGTCACCGTAGGCGACGAGCGCGTCGGCGAGCGACGGCACCACGAGCTCGCGAACGGGCCGGGGGTGCTCGTGGCGGTCGTGGGCGGCGGTGCGCACGACCGAGCGCGCCCGGGCGATCTCGGAGTCCTCGAGCGCAACGATGAGCACCAGGGGCGCGTCGGGGCCCGCAGCAGGTGCAGGGGGGGGCGACGGGTCCGCGGGCGTGCCCGCCGCCTCGTCGACGCGTCCGGCCGCAGTGCCAGGGCGTGTGGCGAAGCCGCTCCCCTCGGTGCTCCGGCGTCCGGGTTCGAGCTCCATCAGGTCTCGGTCCATCTCCTCCAGTGGTGCTCTCCGCCCTGCGCCTCACCGGGCCGCTCCACCGCTCCGCCTCCATCATCGGCGCGGACGGCGCCGGGCCGAAGACCCACACGGGCCGTTCGTCGTGGTCAATCTGTGTCATCTCGCCGCCAGCGTGACGCGTTTGTGCCAGGCTGATGAGCCACCTGTGCCTTGGCAGGCGCCCACTGGCGGCCGACGATGGCCACGACGGCGAGCGCTCCCCGGCAGGCCCGGCGGATCCACACCGAGCTCGTGCGGTCCGACCACCGGGCCGGCACGACGGGGAGCCCGGCGCGCCCAGGCCGGGCGTGCGGGAGGACGAGGACGCGATGGTCGACGACGGTCCGAGCAGCGGCGACGCAGGTGGCGGGAGCGCGATCCTCGACGGCGAGCGGCGAATCGTCGCGGTCAGTCCGGGCCTCGCCCGGCTTCTGGGGCAGCAGCCCGCCGACATGGTCGGGCACGTCACGTCCGAGTGGGTGGTGGGCGACCCCGACGAGGTGACGCCCGACGAGGAGCAGCCGAGCACGGGCCCGTGGGCCGAGGTCAAGCGCCGGCACCTGCTGCTGCGGCGCGAGGACGGGTCGCAGCTGTGGGCCCGGGTGACGCGAGCCCGACTGGGCGACGGCCAGGGTGGCGTCATCATCGTCGACGACGTCTCCGAGCAGGTCGAGGCGGAAGCGGTCCTCGCCCGGCAGGCCGAGCGCACCGCGTTCCTGTCGGAGCTGTCCGTGTCGCTGTCCGAGTCCGGCCCGGACGTGCGGGCGGTGCTCGACTGCCTGACCCGGTCCCTCGGCGAGCACTACGAGGCGCTCTCGGTCGCCCGGCTCGCCGGGGCCGACGGCGTCTTCCGGGTGGCGGCCTCGTACGGTCGCGACACCGAGCGGACGATCGGGCTGGCAGAGCAGGCCGGTGACATCTCGGACGTCGAGCCGTGGGTGGGCGACGTGCTGCGGTCCGGGCGGGCGCTCGTCCGCAACGACCTCGACCTCGCCCACACCGCCGCCAGCGAGCAGGTGGCGCCGCTCGCCGCCGACCTCGGGGTGGCGAGCGTGCTCGCCCTCCCGCTCATGGGGTCGGGCGGTCCCGTCGGGCTCGTCACCGTGGCGCGCTTCGGCAGCGACGCAGGCTTCTGCGACGACGACGCGAGGTTCGCCGAGCAGATCGCCCGGTTGGCCTCGCTCTCGATCGACAATGCCCGCTTGGTGACAACCCTCCAGGCCCGTACGGCTGCAGCGGAGGAGACGACCGAGGAGCTCCGGCGGGCCGTGCGCCTGCTGGGCTCGAGCATCGCCCAGCGGCGCGCCCTGGTGCGGCGCCTCGCGCGCGCCCAAGAGGAAGAGCGCAGCCGGATCGCGGTGGAGATCCACGACGACTCGATCCAGGTCCTGACCGGCCTCGGTCTCCAGCTCCAGCTGCTGCGGCGGACCGTCGACAGCCCCGTCGCCACCGGCATCCTCGACGGCGTCGAGCGCACGGTGGCCGAGGCCACCGACCGACTCCGCCACGTGCTCTTCGACCTCCGCCCGCCGGCGCTCGAGCTGAAGGGGCTGACCCTGTCCGTCGAGGAGCTGGCCGACCGCGTCCTCGGGGCGAGCGGGTGCGAGGTGTCGGTGCGCTCGTCGCTCGTGCGCCCGGCCTCGCCGGTCCAGCAGGCGGTGGCCTACCGGATCGTGAAGGAAGCGCTGGCCAACGCCGCCCGGCACGCCCAGGCCACGAGCGTGGAGGTGGTCTTCGAGGACCGATCGGGCGGGCTCCTCCTGCGGGTCCGCGACGACGGGGTGGGCTTCGACCCCTCGGTCGCAGGCGACGACCGGCACTTCGGGCTCCCGCTCATGCGCGAGCAGGCTGAGCTGGCGGAGGGATGGCTGGTGGTGAGCTCCCAGCCGGGCGAGGGGACCACGCTCGAGGCGTGGGTCCCCGGCGACGGCGACGAAGGTGGACGCTGGTCGCCGCGGCCGGGGACCGAGTGACCGGGCACCGCCCCGTCAGGGCGTGCCTCCACGCTCCAGTCCT
>JAJZJT010000188.1 GCA_021809995.1 Actinomycetes bacterium | reverse complement strand
CGTGCCCCCGATCCCGGTGCCGTCAGCCTCTTCGCCTGAATTCACCACCACCATCACGGCTCATACGCCGATGAACGGCCGGTCACGCCCCGGTATCCAAGTACTGACAGGTCGAGGGGACCAGCGACAGTGCTACCAACCCGGCGCCCACCGTCATCTCCGGGAGATGCCAGCGGTCGATCCACCGCGAATTCTGTTGATCGTGGAGCGCGAGGTTCCCTGACCGTCCACACCAAGCCCAGCCGTGCACGCGTTCCACCCTCCCGCAGAAGGCGTTCCAGGCCCGCAGACTGGGCGGGACGACGGGTCGGGCCCTCGCACAGGTTCAGCGGGGACCTCTCGCAGTCCCGACGGCCCGAAGCCGCAACGTACTGCTCGGAGCGGCGGACGGCCCACGCCCTTCGGTTCCTCGTCACGAGAGCGCTGGACCACGTTCACCCGGTCGAGCGCACCCGGTGCCACGACCGGCGACCCGCCCGCCGTCACGGCTCCGGCCAGCCCTCCGCGGTCACGGGCCCCGAGATGGAGCGCGGGTCGACCGGCAACCGAGTGGCCGAGGCCTGGTAGACGGCGAAGCACAGCTGCAGTGCCCGGACCGCCTCGCCGGCCGTCATCGCCGGCTCCGTGCCGTCGAGCAGGGCGTCGACGAAGTGGGCGGACGAACGACGGAAGCCCTCCCCCCAGTCCGACTCGACGTCCGCTTCGGCGACGGTCCGGCACACGTTGTCGCGGCCCTGGTAGAGGACGACCGGCGGGACGTCGAGCAGCTCGCCCGTGGCCCGGGTCACCCACAGCACGCCCTCGTCCCCTTGGACCTCGAAGAGCTCGTCGGCGCCGTAGTACTTGGAGCGCAGCCACATCCCCGGTGCGAAGTGGACGTCCATGACGCCGAGGACGTCGGGGTCCTCGTACTCGAAGAGGGCCACGCACGGCTCGAAGTAGAGGTCGCGGCGCCGGACGACCGCCTGCACCGACACGACGTCGAGCCCGGGGAGCCACAACGCCATGGCGTACTTGTGCGCCATGTCGTCGAAGAGGTGCCCGCCGGGGCTGCGGCCGTCGAGGCGCCAGCCGTAGCCCTCGAGCCGCAGCCCCGCCTGGAACGCCGAGTCGGTCTGTCCCACGACCGTCTTGATCCGCACGCCGACCACCCGTCCGATCGCGCCGCCCTCGACCAGCTCGCGTGCCCGCTCGAGCGGCGGGTAGTGGCGGAAGCACTCGCTCACCCGCAGGACGAGCCCCGACTCGGCGGCCACCCGGGCGAGCTCGCGGGCCTCGGGCACGGAGTTGGCGAGCGGCTTCTGCACCGACACGTGCTTGCCGGCCCGCAGCGCGGCGAGCACGTGGGCGTGGTGGAGGTGCGTGGGGGTGAGGACCTCGACGGCGTCCACGTCGTCGTCGTCGAGCAGGTCGTCGAAGTCGGCGTAGACCTTGGCGACGTCCCACCGGCGGGCGGCGGCTCCCGCCAGCTCGGCGTCGACGTCGCACACCGCCACCACGTCGCACCGGGGGTGGTCGAGGTAGCCGGCCACGTTCAGGTCGGCGACGTTGCCGGCACCCACGACGCCGATGCGCACGCGGCCGGTGGGCAGCGGACGGCGCGCCGGCGTCTCGACCGCAGGAGGGGCCGTCGAAGTGGCCGGCTCGTCCACGGGCGCCTCCCAGGCTCGGGGCGCTCGAGCGCCGCTGGCGGGCCAGCCTAGCGACCGGGGTCGGCTGCACTGCGTGCGCCCGACCGGTCGCCGGCCCGTACGGGTGCGCCCCGGGCCAACGTCGCAAGCAGCTCGACCAGCTCGGCGAACTGCCCGGCGCCGAGCTCGCGCGCGAAGGCGGCGTCGGTCGCGCGTACGGCGTCGGCGATGGCGTCCGCCGCCCGGTGACCCGAGGTCGTCAGCACGAGGACCGTCCGACGTCGGTCGGTGGGGTTGGGCCGACGCTCGACGTACCCGCCCGTCACCAGGGTGTCGACGAGCTTCGAGACCGCCTGCTTGCTCACGCCGAGCTCGTCGACGAGGTGGCGGGCGTCGGTGCCCCCGGCAGCGAGGACCGTGAGCGCCCAGTAGCCGGGCTGCGGCAGCCCCGTGAGCCCCCGTTCCTCGAGGCGCTCCCTGACGGCGGCGCGGTAGCGCTGGTTCGTCCGCCGGAGGAGCCACGGCACGAGGGCTGGCGGACCTGTCGGCCCGGGGGAGACCTCCACCGCGTCACGTCGCCGTACCGTCATATCGGTAGACAGTCTATTTGCTTGACTGTATGGTCGGTCGGTTCAGGTCCCCGACAGGAGCCCACATGCCCGACGTCACCGGACGACCTATCGGACGTGCGTCCAGGCGGACGACGCGGTGACGGCCGTCCCACGGCACCTCCCCTCCGATCGCGGACGGCGGCCCGAGGTCCCCTCGCGCCGGTCCCGTCGGTTCGCCGTGACGGCGGTGGTCGCCGTCGCCTCGATCGTGCTCGCCGCTTGCGGCGGTGCCACGAGCGGCCCGGGCGCCACGAGCCGATCGCGTGCCACGACAGGCCCGGGGGCGGCGAAGCGGACCACCGTCTACCGGTGGGGCGTCGTGGGCAACCGGGGCGCGATCGCCCAGCTCCAGCTGGACACGCCGACGGCGGTCGCCGGCATCACCGGCAGGGTCGTCCAGATCGCCACGTCGAACTCCGACGGCTACGCCCTGACGTCGACGGGCGCCGTCTACGCCTGGGGGGTGAACAGCTACGGGGAGCTCGGGGACGGCCGGTTGACGCCGTACGAGACCACGGCCGTCGAGGTCTCCTTCCCCTCCGGGGTCACCATCCGGTCGCTCGCGAACCCCATGCCTTTCGACGCCGGGCTCGCCATCGACTCGACCGGGCACGTCTGGGGGTGGGGCCTCGACGCCGTCCACGACCTCTGTATGACCACCGGGCTCGTCGTCGCTCGGCCGAAGCGGCTCCCCCTCTCCGGCGTGACGCTCGCCACCGGGGCCCGGACGCACGCGCTCTTCGACCAACGCGGCACCGTGGTCGCTTGCGGGAGCGGCGACGCGGGCGAGCTGGGGAACGGGTCGACCGCGTCGGTCAGCACGCCGACGCCGGTGCTCGGGCTGCCGGCCGGCGCGCACGTGACGGCGCTCGTGTCGTCGTGGGAGGGCTCGGGTGCCCTGCTCGCCGACGGCAGCTACTACGACTGGGGGTACAACGAGGCCGGGCAGCTCGGCGACGGCACCACGACCGACAGCGCCGTGCCCGCCATGGTCCACCTCCCCGGTCCGGTCACCCAGGTCTTCCAGGGCGGGAGCGGGCCGACGAACGGCCAGACGGTCGCCGTCGTCCGCGGGCACGGGGTCTGGGCCTGGGGGAGCAACAGCCGCGGCCAGCTCGGCGTCGGCAGCAGGACGAGCTCCGCCGTGCCGGTCCGGGTGCACGTCCCGGCCGGCTTCACCTTCGCGCGGGTGGCGTCGGGGGGCTTCGCCAGCTACGCGGTCGACGCGACCGGGCGGCTGTGGGCGTGGGGCGACGACCGGCACGGGCAGCTCGGCACCGGGTCCGGTGCCCGCCTCGTCACGTCCCCGGTCGACGTCGGGCTCCGGCTCCGTCAGGTCTCGTCCACGGCACAGAACGTCGCCGGGCTGTCCGTCGCGTCCTGACCGTGGGCCGCGCTGCGTGCCCGATCCCGGGCGGGGACGGACGTCGGGGGAGCGCCCGCGCCCCCGCCATCCGCTGCGTCCGACCGCAGCGGGGGGCGGTCACCCGACCGCTTCGAAGGCCACCACGCAGTTCTGGCCGCCGAACCCGAAGGCGTTGGCGAGGGCGGTCCGCACCGGGACGGACCGGGCGACGAGTGGGACGTAGTCGAGGTCGCACTCGGGGTCGGCGTGCTCGAGGTTGACGGTGGGGGGAACCGTCGCGTCGCGGATGGCCAGGCAGCAGACCATCGCCCCGAGGGCGCCCGCCGCACCGATCATGTGGCCGACCATCGACTTCGGCGCCGTGACGGCGAGCGAGGTGGCGGCCTCCCCGAGCGCCTGGTGGAGGGCCCGGGTCTCGGTGGCGTCGTTCGCCCTGGTCGAGGTGCCGTGGGCGCAGACGAGGTCCACGTCCTGCGGACGGGCCCCGGCGCGCTCGAGCGTGAGCCCGATGGCCCGGGCGGCGTAGCGGCCGTCGGGGTGGGGCGCGCTGACGTGGAAGGCGTCCGCAGTCAGGGCACCGCCGGCGACGCGGGCGTAGGCCTTGTGCCCCCTGGCCCGTGCGTGCTCGTCGGACTCGAGCACGGCCACCACGGCGCCTTCGCCGAAGACGAAGCCGTCGCGCTCGGCGTCGAAGGGGCGGCTCGCCCCCGCCGGGTCGTCGTTGCGGCGCGACAGCGCCCCCATGGTGGTCAGCCCGGCGAACATCGCCGGGGTGATCGCCGCGTCCGTCCCGCCGCAGACCACCACGTCCGCCTCACCGCCGCGGACGAGCCGTGCGCCGTCGAGGAAGGCGTAGAGGCCGCTCGCGCAGGCGAGCGCCCCGGCGGTGACCGGTCCGTGGACGCCGAGGTCGATGGCGATCTCGCACGCCGGCATGTTGGCCAGCGACGACGAGACGAAGTGCGGCCCGATGCGGCCGAGCCCGGGATCGAGGAGCTGGCGGGTCGCAGCCTCCACGGTGTCGAAGCCGGCGACCGCGGCGTTGACGACGACACCGACCCGTGCGGGGTCCTCGGCGCTCGGGTCGATGCGTGCGTCGGCGACCGCCTCACGGGCCGCGGCGACGGCGAACTGCGTGAAGCGGGCCGACCGGCGGGCCCGCTTGGCGTCGAAGACCGAGCCCGGGTCGAAGTCGCGCACCTCGGCTGCGATGCGGGTCGGCAGACCGCTGGCGTCGAAGGACTCGATGGGCCCGACGCCCGACTTCCCGGCGCACAGCGACGCCCACGTCGACTCCCGGTCGAGGCCGACCGGTGAGACCGCGCCGATCCCGGTCACGACCACGTCGCCCATGCCCCACGCCTCCTCTCCCTCTCCCCGGCCTCTCCACGACCCGCCCGCCCGACGCGCCCGTCCCCGGTGCGAGGTGGCACATCGGCGCCTTGCCGGCGAGCCGACGGGGCGATCCGTTCGTCGCCACCGTGACGAGCGCCGAGCGCACCGACCGTTCCGACCGTTCCGACCGTTCCGACCGTTCCGACCGTCAGCCGCCGTCGACGAGCTGGGCGCGACCCGCCCCGCCGTTCCGCGCACCGAACGAGGGCGCCCGGAGGAAGGCCCCGGGCGCTCGTGCGCCGCGGTGCCATGGGTGCGCGGGGTGCCGGACGGCCCTGGTGGACGTCGCCGCCGACCGGTGACGATGGAAGCGGGGTCGGACGCGTAGCGACCCCGGACGTGGAGGTGACGCGTCGTGTCTGTGAGCCCCGTGTACCCGGTCAACGTCGACGCCACGCTGGACCGCCACCTGAGCCGTTGGCTCTGGCTGGTGAAGTGGTTGCTGGCGGTCCCCCACTACGTCGTCCTCTTCTTCCTGTGGGTGGCGTTCGTGGTGGTGAGCGTCGTCGCCTTCTTCGCCATCCTCATCACGGGTCGGTACCCGCCCACGCTGTTCGAGTTCAACGTGGGCGTGCTGCGCTGGAGCTGGCGGGTCGCCTACTACAGCTACGGGGCGCTCGCGACCGACCGGTACCCACCCTTCACGCTGGCGGAGGTGGCCGACTACCCGGCCCATCTCGAGGTCGGCTACCCCGAGCACCTCTCGCGCGGGCTCGTGCTCGTCAAGTGGTGGCTGCTCGCCATCCCCCACTACCTGGTGGTCGGGATCTTCGCCGGGGGAGGGGCGTGGGCGGCGTGGCAGGCCGACCGGACCAGCGAGGGCTGGGGGTCGGGCGGGCTGATCGGCCTGCTCGTCCTCATCGCCGCCGTCGTGCTCGCCGTCACGGGGCGCTACCCGGGCCAGCTCTTCGACCTCGTCCTCGGGCTCAACCGCTGGGTGCTGCGCGTGGCCGCGTATGCCGCCCTGCTGACCGACCAGTACCCGCCGTTCCGGCTCGACCTCGGCGGGCACGAGCCGTTCACGACCACGACCGGGCCGCCTCCGGGGCCGGGCCCGGCCGGGCCCGGCCCGGTCGTCCTGCCACCCGTGGGAGCCGGACCGGGTGGACCCGGGGCACCGGCGTGGCCGACCGA
>JAJZJT010000187.1 GCA_021809995.1 Actinomycetes bacterium | reverse complement strand
TGAGGCAGCGACTCGGACAGGTGCGGATAGGGGCTCATGATCGGCCGGGTCCGCTCCGCCTGCGATCGTCAACCATCCCGGGACTCCGTGTCCATCGTCCGCGAAGGGACGCCATGCCCCCTCGCACGGGCGGCTGTCCCGGACGTGCGTCACCCCGGTTGTCACCGCGCACGTCATCCTCACCCTGCTCTGTCACCCCCGATCGCCGGCGCATGGACCTCGCCGGCCACACGCGGCAGGCCACGGGCACGTCCTTGGCCGGAAGATCAAGCGGAACATCAAGGAGATCGAGGCGGCCATGCTCAACAACCTGAGCAACGCCTCGGTCGAGTCGAACAACGCCGCCATCGGTCGGATCCGACCAGCGGCCCGGGGCTTCCACAACCCCGAGAGCTTCATCACCATGATCATGCTGGACCGGGCCGGCATCGCCCCGAAGAATCCCTGGGCCTCATGACCCACGAGCGGAGCACAAGTCCCGCTTCGCCATGCCGCCGAGGCAGCCCGTGAGCACGAGCTCCCCTTGCGCCTGCCTGCGTGAGATTCCTCATTGACGAGAACCTCTCGCCGCGAGTCGCCGAGATCCTCGGAGCCGCTGAGCACGACGCAGCGCACGCTCGTGATCTCGGACTCGTAGCTGCCTCCGATCCCGTCGTGTTGGAGGCCGCTGGGCACGACGACCGCGTGATCGTCTCGGCCGACACCGATTTCGGTGCCCTCCTCGCCCACGGCCACCTCGGGAAGCCCTCCGTGATCCTGTTCCAGCGTCAGCACGATCGCCGCGCCACCGTTCAGGCGCAGCTCCTCCTCGACAACCCCGATGCGGTTGTCGAGGACCTCGCGGCTGGAGCCGTGGTGGTCCTCACGGAAAGCCGCGTCCGCGTGCGGCGCCTCCCCTTCATCCCCGAGCCCGGCCTGTAACGCGCCGACAGCGTCGGGTTCGATCGTTTCCGAGGCAGTCCCATCGTGCCTGGTAAGGGCGTCGTCTGTCCGAGGATGCGCGCTTGGGGCCGGTTCACAGCTGATCAGCAGTGAGTCCGTTTCGGCCGCTCTCGCACCTCTCCGAGGGTCGCCTGCCCGGACACCGGCCCACCGCGCGCCGGCGGTGCCCCGGGCCGTGCCGCTCCCGTAGCGGACAGCATCGGTAAGCGCTCTCCCCTGGCGCGCCGCGCACCGAGCCCCGGCCCCCGCTCGGCGGCAACGGCTGCGTTGCCTGCGGGGCCGGATCCGGCACGGTGCCATCGGGTGGTGGGCCGCGCCCAGTCGACAGCTCCGCGACACGTTGGGTACCGTGACGTGACAACCGCACCGAAGGTCGCCGACCGACGGAGGCGGCAGTGCGGCGGCTCGGGCGGTCGGTGAACGGGGGACGCAGATGGTGACCACGCGCAGGCACGGCTGGCGGGCTGTTCGGCTCGCCGCGCTCGTCACGACGGGCGCCCTCCTCCTCGCCGCCTGCAGCTCGTCTGCGGCGTCGTCGTCGACGAGCGCCGGGAGCACCCCGGCCCCCAAGGGCTTCCCGGCCTTCTACGCCGTCCCGCGGACGCTGCCGACCTCCCCCGGCGTGCTCGTCAAGGACACCCCGGTGACGGTATCGGGCGTCGACGCGACCACCTACCGCGTCATGTACACGTCCGAGAACGAGCAGGGCAAGGTTGTCGCCGTCACCGGGCTGGTCTTCGTGCCCCGCACGGCCCCACCGGCCGGCGGCTACAAGGTGGTCGCCTGGGGGCACGGCACGAACGGCATGGCCGACCAGTGCGCGCCGTCCCTCTCGCCCGCCCAGGCCGTCCCGTCGCTGAACGCGCTGCTGGCCAAGGGCTGGGAGGTGACTGCCTCCGACTACCAGGGCGAGGGGACGCCCCCCGGCGTCCTCGCCTACCTCGTCGGGAACCTCGCCGCCGAGAACACCGTCGACCTCGTCCGGGCCGTTCAGCACGTCGGCGTCTTCCACGCCAGCGCGGACTACGTCGTCTGGGGCCACTCGGAGGGCGGCCAGACCGCCATGTTCGCGTGGCACATCGCGCCGACCTACGCGCCGAGCATCCACCTCCTCGGAGTGGTGGCCGGTGCCCCGCCCTCGCAGTTCAAGTACATCTACGCCGCGCTCCGGAACAGCAAGTACGCCTTCTATCTGTACATGGCGGCCGTCGGGTTCAACCTGGCCTACGGCAACACTGCGGCACCCCTTTCGACCATCACGACACCGAAGGCGCGCACCCTCGTCTCCCTGGTGAAGAACGGCTGCTACAACTACCTCCAGACGACGCTCGACAAGTACCCCCTCACGTCGCTGGTCACCCACGACCCCTTCTCCGTCCCCCAGTGGAAGGTGCTCCTCGAGGAGAACGACCCCGGCGCCTTCACGACGCCCACCAAGGTGCCGCTGCTCGTGATTCAGGGGACGGCCGACGGCCAGATCCCACCGATCTCGACACAGCTGCTGGCCGCGCACCTCTGCTCCATCGGCGCCGAGGTCCAGCGGTGGATGTACCCGGGCGAGCACCACGCCCAGGTGATCGGCCCGTCGACCCCAGACATGGTCCACTGGATGGCCGACCGGTTCGCCGACCAGGCCGCCCCGGGCCCCTACGTGCCCCACGGGCTGCCCAACGTCCTCGCCCAGGACTGCGCCACGCCGGGCGGGTTCACCACCCCGGCACCGTGACGTCCACCCCGGCACCGTGACGTCCACGCCGCCGCGCTTCGCCACGGAGGTCACCCTGACCGGGCCGTGGCGCGCCCCGGCCCAGATGCTCGCCGACCAAGTGATCGACGGGCACGCCTCGGTGCACGACGCGGACGCCGCCGCGTCGATGGGCCTCGCCGGAGCGCCCATCGAGGGGCCCACCCACCTGAGCCAGCTCGACCCGCTCGCCACGCTGTTGTGGGGCCAGCGGTGGTTCGAGCATGGATGCGCGAGCTGCCACTTCCGCACCATGGTCGTCGAGGGAGAAGAGGTGCAGGCCACCCTCGTCGCCGACGGCACCGACCTCGCCAGTGCCGAGGCCCACAAGCGGGACGGTACGCCGGTGCTCGTCGGAACCGTGTCGGTCGGGGATGCCGGCCCCACCGAGCTCGGGTCGCGCCTCGCCGCCCTCGGAGACCCCGGCCAGCTCTTCGTCGTCGACCGCCTCGAGGTCGGCATGCGGATGGACGCGGGCGTCGTCACGCTGTCCCGCACCGAGCCCAACGGGCCGCTCTACCCGTTCTCCCTCGACGACAAGGTCGCCCGGATCACCGAGCCCCACCCGTGGTACACGGCCGAGGGCGGCACGTCCTCGCCGTGGGGACAAGCGATCGTCCCGATCGAGATGGTGAGCGTGCTCGCCCACAAGTCCGGCGGGGGGTTCCCGGTGCGTTCGCCGGCCCTCGGGCTCTTCCTCGACCTCGAGGTCCGCCTCGTGGACGGGCCAGTCCTCGTCGACCAGCCCTATGCGCTCGCCCGCGAGGTCGTGGGCCTCTCCCAGAGCCGGCGGACCGAGTCGTACTGGACGCGCACGACGCTCAGCGACGTCGAGCGGGGTACGGTCACCGCCGAGGTCCTCCTGCACCAGGGCGTGTTCAAGGCCTCCTACCCCGGCTACCCCGCGGAGCGCCTGAGCTGACCGAGGGGCGCACCAGCCCCGCCGGGGACCGCGGCCGACGTCGCCGACCTCGCTACGCTCCCTGACGATGGCACCGACGGAGGCGAGCAGCGGCCCCGACGACTTCGTCGTCGCCCGCAACCCCGACCCGGCGTCGACGCTCCCCTACCTGGTCCGCGTCCCGCTCGGCCGCGACGGCGTCGTGCTGAAGGCCCGCGACGTCTGGCCCCGGACGGCCAAGGTGTACTGCCACCCCGCCACCGGGTGGCCGGAGCAGCCCGACGTCGTGGACCGGGCCCCCGTGCGCTCCTGCACGCGGCGTGGCGCGGCCATCGACCTCGTCCTCGACCGGGGGCGCGAGAACCGCTCCCAGTTCGTCTTCGCCCAGGCCCGGGGCCGGCAGGTCATCTTCTGGCAGAGCCGTCGGACCAATCGCAAGGCGAGGCCGGCGGTCGTCCTCCCCACCCGGCGAGCGTCCCGGTCGGTGCTCGACATCCTCGTCGACACCCGCGAGCGCTACCCATGGCGGTTCGCCGCCCAACAGGCCACCACCCGGCGCGCCGCGCTGGCGGTCGGCGACTACGCGGTCGAGCACGACGGTGCGATCGTCGCTGTCGTCGAGCGCAAGAGCCTCGACGACCTGGCCGCGACCGCGAGCTCCGGCGGCCTGCCCACCCTGCTCGCCGGGCTCACCGCCGTGGAACGCGCCGCCCTCGTGGTCGAGGACCGCTACGGCTCCGTCTTCCGGCATCCCCATGTGCGCCCAGGGGTGCTGGCCGAACTGGTCGCCGAGGCCCAGGTCCGGGTACCCGAGGTGCCCATCGTCTACGCCGACACCCGGAAGCTTGCCGAGGAGTGGGCCTACCGGTTCCTCGGCGCCGCTCTCGCCCACCACGTCGCCGACCTGCTCGCCGCCGACCTCGTTGAGCCACTGGCGGCGGCCGGCCCGCTCGACCCGCTGCCGCCCACGGCCGCCGACATCCGGGCGTGGGCCCGTGCCGCCGGCTTCGAGGTGTCCGACCGGGGACGCATCCCGGCTTCGATGCTCGACGCCTACTGGGACGCCCACCCCGCAGGGGATTGACCGGCCGGGCTCCCCTCGGGCAGCGGCCGGCGGGTCGGGTCCGCCGAGCCGGTCCCCGCCGTCGGGCGTGCGGTGGCACCGCGACCTCGACGGCACCGGCCCCGCACCACCGCACCGCCGCACGTGGCGCGCCGACCCCGCTCAACGGAGGTCGCCGGTGCCCCCCTCGGAGGTGGAGGCACCACCGCCGAGCACCTCGGCGAGCGGAACGCAGGGCAGCCCGTGGGCCTCGGCCACCGCCGGGTAGACGACCGACCCGTCGACCACGTTCACACCTCGGGCCAGGGCAGGGTCGACGGCGACCGCAGCAGCGAGCCCGGACCGGGCGATCTCGAGGACGGAGGGGAGGGTGACGTTCGCCAGGGCGTGCGTCGAGGTGTGGGGCACGGCGCCGGGCATGTTGGCCACGCAGTAGTAGAGGACGTCGTGGACGGCGAAGGTCGGGTGCGAGTGCGTCGTGGGACGGCTGTGGGCAAAGCATCCTCCCTGGTCGATCGCGACGTCGACCAGGACGGCCCCGGCCTTCATGCGCCGGACAAGGTCGTCGCCGACCAGCTCGGGGGCGCGCGCCCCGGGGACGAGCACCGCCCCCACCACGAGGTCGGCGTCGAGGACGACGCGCTCGACCTCGAAGGTTGTCGAGGCGAGGGTCTGGACGCGTCCCTGGAACATCCGGTCGAGCCGGCGGAGCTTGTCGACGTCGCGGTCGAGGACGCAGGTGGCCGCGCCCATCCCCACGGCGACCGACGCCGCGCTCGTCCCCGCGACCCCGGCGCCGAGGACGACCACCTCGGCGTCGCGCGCCCCGGACACACCGCCGAGGAGCACCCCGCGCCCGCCCGACTCCCGTTCGAGGACGTGGGCTCCGACCTGGGGTGCCATCCGCCCGGCCACCTCCGACATGGGCGTGAGGAGGGGGAGGGTGCCGTCGGGCCGCTGGACCGTCTCGAACGCGACTGCGGTAGCACCCGACGCCACCAGGGCCTCCGTGCACGAACGCGACGCGGCCAGATGGAGGTACGCGAAGAGCACCTGGCCGGCACGGAGCCGCCCGTACTCCTCGGGGACGGGCTCCTTCACCTTGACCACCAGGTCGGCGGCGTCCCACACGGCATCGGCGCTCCCGACGACGTCGGCGCCGGCTGCCGCGTACTCGCCGTCGGCGATCGACGAGCCCGTGCCGGCGTCACGCTCGACGAGCACCTGGTGGCCCGCCCGCACCAGCTCGTGGGCGCCGGCCGGTGTCAGGGCGACCCGGTACTCGTCCGCCTTGACCTCCCTCGGCACTCCGACGCGCATCGGCTCCACCTCCGTTCGACCGCGAGCCCACCGCCCTCTCTACCACGGAGCACCGATCGGCCTCGGGCGGGCCGCGAGGGAGCGCGACCGGCTCGCCTGGAGCCGGCGTGCCCCGGTGCTGCACCGCGGCGGGACCTCGGTCAGGGGCGGGCTCCGCCTCCGCCCCCGCTCCC
>JAJZJT010000186.1 GCA_021809995.1 Actinomycetes bacterium | reverse complement strand
GGTGCCGCCCGGTCGGGCCCGCACCCGCTGGACGCCCCACAGGTAGCAGCCGAGGGCGACGACCATGAGCGCGGTCGGCACGGCACCGACCTCGGTGATCCCCATGTGGGACCAGTCGAGCGGGGGGAGGGCGACCGCCACCATGTGGCCGGCCAGGGTGGCCAGGGACGCCCCGGTCACCGACGGTCGGCGGTCACTGCGCCGATCCTCGCGTCGAGGCGGACTGCACCATCGGGGGCACGGTAGGCCCGCCGCGCCCCCGGCGTCCAGCCGCCCTGGTCGGAGCCCCGGCGCGGCACCCGACCAGAGAGCCGGCGAGGGTGCGACACTGGCAGGAGCACGGCTGGGGCGAGCGAGCACCGGGAGGTCGCCGATGGACGTGGACGAGGCACGGGACTTCCTGCGCGAGCACTACCGCTCGGTGATCGTCGCCCGCAAGCGCGACGGGTCGCCGCAGCCCTCGCCGGTCGTCCACGGGGTCGACGGCGCCGGACGGGTGGTCGTCTCGAGCCGTGAGGGCGCGTACAAGGTCCGCAACCTGCGACGGGACCCCCCGTGTCGCCCTGTGCGCCTTCGGGGACGCCTTCTTCGGCCCCTGGGTCGTCGTCGAGGGGCGGGCCACCGTCATCCCGCTCCCCGACGCCATGGATCCCCTCGTCGCCCTCTACCGCCAGGTGGCCGGCGAGCACCCCGACTGGGACGAGTTCCGCTCGGCGATGGCGACCGAGCGCCGCGTGGTCATCCGGGTCGACATCGAGCGGGCCGGGCCCGACGTGGCGGGGTGACCCTCGCCGGGGCCCGCCGCCAACGGGGCGGGCCAGCGCGCCGAGCCGCCCAGGAGCGCCCCCGGTGTCGCCCATCCCGACCTGGCGCTCGCCGTCGTGGTCGTCGGCGTGCTCGTCGCCGTCGTCGACACGACCATCGTCGTCCTCGCCCTGCCCCACATCCAGCGCTCGCTCCACGCCGGCCTCGCGTCGGTCATCTGGGTCATCGTCGGCTACCTGCTGGTCGTCACCGTGCTGTCGACCCAGGTGGGCCGGCTCGGGACCTCTTCGGCCGCGTCCGGATGCACGAAGCCGCTTTCGTCGTCTTCGTGGTCGGCCCGCTCGCCTGAGCACGGTCGTGGGACGAGCCCGCCCTGGTCGGGTTCCGGCTGCTCCAGGGAGTGGGCGGAGCACTCATCACGGCCAACTCGGGGGCCGTGGTCGCCGACACGTTCCCGCCCGAGCAGCGGGGCCGGGCGCACGGCGTGAACGCCATCGCCTTCAACTCCGGAGCGGTACCCGGCGTCCCATGACGCCCTCGCTGCTCGCCGCCCGCTTCCAGAGCCTGGCCAACCTGGCCGTGCTCTTCCTGCTGCTCATGTACCTCCAGGGCGTTCGCCACCTGAGCCCGATCCACGCCTCGGTCCTGCTCGTCCCCGGCTACCTGGTCGGCGGCGTGGTGGCACCGTTCGCCGGACGCTTCGCCGACCGCCGGGGAGCGGTGCTGCCCGCCACGTTCGGGCTCGGCGTCCAGGTCGTCGCCCTCCTCGCCGACGCCCAGCTGGGCCTCGGCACGCAGCTGTGGCCCGTCGCCGTCGCCTACGTGGTCGGCGCGGTCGGGCCGGGGTGCTTCTTCCCCTCGAACAACTCAGCCGTGACGGAGGCCGCACCCGGCGAGCGCCTCGGCATCGCCTCGGGCGACGGGGACGGAGAGCTCGACGAGCTCCGCCCCGGTGGGGAGCACCACGGTGCCCTCCCCGGGCGGCCACCGGTTCGCCGGCTCCCACGGCGGGTCGTTCGCCTACGCCACGCCGGCTTCGACGGCTCGACGGACGTCGAGCCGCGCACCGCCTCGGTCGTCGGCCGCGCCTGGTTCCCCGGAGGAACGGGCGACTAGCCTTGTGACCAGGCCGGATCGATGCCGAACCGGCTGGCGACGTCGGCCCCTCCTCGGATATCGGGACGCCGGGCCCCGGCCCGGGCGGTGGTGGCGACGTGAACGTGCAGTGAGGCGTGCTCGCGCACGCCGCTCGACGAGGAGGACGAGGAGGGATGACGGCACGAGGAGCAGGCGAGGCCAGCACCGTCTTCGCCGACGACGAGGACGGGCCGTACGCGGACGCCGTGGTCGTCCCGAGTGTGCCGGAGCTCGACGAGGCGGCCGGGCGCGGACTGCCCGGCGCCGGGCTGCCCGACCGGCTGCGGGCGCTCGTCGACCTCGTCCCCGAGGCCTACCGGGGTCTCGCCGTCAGGCTGGTTCGCTACGCCTTGACTTCGGGGGTGGCCCTCGGGGTGAGCGAGGCGACGCTCCTCGTCCTCTACGGCACGGGCGCGGCGGGTGCGACCGTGGCCGCGCTGGTCGCCAACGTGGTAGCCACCGTCCCCTCCTACCTGCTCAGCCGGTACTGGATCTGGGCCCGGGCCGAGCGCACCCGCGTGGGCCGTCAGGTCGTCCTCTACTGGGTGACCTCGGCGGTCAGCATCGCCCTGCTCAGCCTGGCGACCGGCCTGGTGGCCCGGCTCGCCCCCGCCGGCCACCCCTACCACCTCCTCGTGGTGGCCGTGGCGTTCCCACTGCTCAACGCCTTCTTCTGGGTGGCCAAGTTCGTCGTCTACCAACGGGTGATCTTCCTCGAGCGAGACCGGGGCGGGGCGCCCGACGGCGACGCCGAGGAGCTGGCAGGGCGCGCCGCCTGACGACGGGCGACCGGGGCGGCCCGCCTGGTGGCCGGGGCGGGGCCCGGCTCGCTCGTCACCCCGCGGTGCGCAGGGGTGCGGCCACCTCGGCGAGGAAGCGGTCGAGGGCGTCGCGACGCTCCGCCCCTCTGCCGAGGTTCCAGTCGGGGAGGATGAACTCGTCCACCCCCGCCTCGTCGTAGCGGTGCAGCAGGTCCTGCAGCTCGGCGACGCCGGCTTGCACGGCAGGCATCGGCCGGCGGAAGGGGTGCTCCCCGTCGAGGTCGACGACGACCTGGGCCGAGCGGGCGATCGTCGCCGGGTCGCGTCCCTGGTCCTCGCAGTGGCGGTCGAGGACGGCGCCCTTGGCCGCCAGCACGTCGGGCGTGCCCCACGTGTTCCACTCGTCGGCCCAGCGCGCCACGATGCGCAGGGTGACCCGCTCGCCGCTGCCGCCCACGAGGAGCGGAACCGTGCCGTGGACGCCCTTGGGCTCCATCGGGGCGTCGGCGAGCCGGTAGTGGCGCCCGGCGAAGGTGGCCCGCTGGTCGGCGAAGAGGCGGGCGACCACGGCGCACGCCTCGTCGAGCCGGGCGAGCCGCTCGGCCACGTCGTGGTAGTCGATGCCGTAGGCGGTGTGCTCGTTCTCCTGCCAGCCGGCCCCGAGGCCGAGCACGACGCGCCCCCCGCTCAGCTGGTCGACGGTGGCGGCCATGTTGGCGAGCACGGCGGGGTGGCGGTAGGTGTTGCCGGCGACGAGGGAGCCGAGGCGGACTCGCTCGACGGTCGTGGCGAGGCCGGCGAGCACCGTCCAGCACTCGAGCATGGGGACGTCGAGCGACCCGGCGGCGGGCATGAAGTGGTCGGCGACCCAGACGCCGTCCCACCCCGTGGCAGCGGCGTGGGCGGCGGCGTCGTGCAGGTCGGCGTAGGGCTGGGCGGTCGTGGGCCAGATGCTGAAGCGCATGGGCCGACCCTACTCACGGCCCCGGTGGTGGGCCCCTGCGGCCCC
This sequence comes from Actinomycetes bacterium, assembly GCA_021809995.1. Classification (GTDB taxonomy): domain Bacteria; phylum Actinomycetota; class Acidimicrobiia; order Acidimicrobiales; family RAAP-2; genus JAJZJT01. The sequence continues at coordinate 2,474 of JAJZJT010000186.1, read as the reverse complement.
ACGGCTCGTCAGCCGAGCAGCTGGCGCACGGCGTCGAGCACGTCCTCGGCGAGGTAGGGCTTCGCCACGAAGCGCGCCCGAGGGCCGCGCAGGTCCTCGGGCGAGGCCACGTCGGTGACGTGACCCGACGTGTAGACGACCCGGAGGCCGCGGCGCTCGGCGGCGAGCTGCGTCGCCAACGTGCACCCGTCCACCTCGGGGAGCACCACGTCGGTGACGAGCACGTCGACCCGGGCCGCTCGGGCGGCGTCGAGGGCCTCGGCGCCGTCGCCAGCCTCGAGGACGCGGTAGCCATGTTCGATGAAGGTGGCGGCGAGCAGGGCGCGGGCCTCGTCGTCGTCCTCGACCACCAGGACGGTCTCGTCGCCGTCGAGCGTGGACGGAGCCGTGCGCGTGCCGCTGGCGAGCGCGGCGTCCTCGGCTGCCGGCAAGTAGAGCTTGATCGTCGTCCCGACCCCGACGTCGCTGTGCAGGCGGACGTGCCCGCCGCTCTGCTTGGCGAGCCCGTAGACGATCGAGAGCCCGAGGCCGGTGCCGTCGTCCTTGGTGGTGAAGAACGGGTCGAAGGCGTGGTTCTGGGCCTGCTCGTCCATGCCTACGCCGGTGTCGCTCACCTGGAGGAGCACGTGCGGGCCGGCGCTCGCCCCCTCGAACATCGCCGCGTAGCTCTCCCCGAGCTCGACAGACTCGGTCCGCACGGTGAGCGTGCCGCCGGTCGGCATGGCGTCACGGGCGTTGGTGACCAGGTTGAGCAGGGCCTGCTCGACCTGGCTGCGGTCGACGACGAGGGCAGGGAGGTCGGCGGCCAGGTCGAGCACGAGCTCGACGTCGTTGCCGAGCATGTGCTCCAGGAGCCGAAGCGTGTCGGAGACGAGCGCGTTCAGGTCGGTGACCTCGGGCCAGAGCACCTGCTGGCGGCTGAAGGCGAGCAGCTTGCGGGTGAAGCCGGCCGCCCGCTCGACCGCCGCGTCGATGCGGTGGGCGGCGTCCTGCAGCTCGCCCTCGGGCAGGCGTCGGGCCAGCAGGGAGCTGTAGCCGCGGATGACGAGCAGCATGTTGTTGAAGTCGTGGGCGATCCCGCCGGCGAGCGTGCCGATCGCCTCGAGCTTCTGGGCGTGGAGGAGCTGCCGCTCGAGCTCGCGGCGCTCGGTCACGTCGGTCTGGACGCCGACGAAGTGGGTGATCGCACCGGTGTCGTCGCGCACCGGCGACACGGTCACGTTGTTCCAGAACGGGGTGCCGTCGTTGCGGTAGTTGAGGAGCTCGACCGTGCAGTCGCGCCCGGCTGCCACGGCTCGACGGAGCTCGGCGACCACCTCGGGGTCGGTGTCGGCCCCCTGCAGGAACCGGCAGTTGCGTCCCACCACCTCGTCGTGCGCATAGCCGATGAGGCGCTCGAAGCTCGGGCTGGCGAAGCAGATGGGGTTGTCGGGCGCACGCGCGTCGGTGAGGACCACCCCTTGCGACAGGGCGTTGATCGCGCGATCGCGCAGCCGCAGCTCGAGCTCGTCGTGCTTGCGCTGCTCCTCACGGGCGAACCGGTCGAGGGCGAAGGACAGGCTCGGGGTCATCTCGGCCAGCGTGGCGACGATCTCGGGGGTGAAGGTGTCGCGCTCCGACGAGTAGAGCGTGAGCGCGGCCGCCACCCGGCCGGCCTGGCGGATCGGGAACGAGGCGCACGCCCCGACGCCGACACGCGCCCCCGCCTCGTGCCACGGTGCCGTCATGGGCGCACCGAGGAAGTCGTTGACCACGGTGTACGCGCCGGTGCGCATGGCCTGGCCGGTGGGCCCGTAGGTGCGGGGGTCGTCGTCGGTCAGGGTGATGACCGCCTCGGCGACGTAGCCGTTGTCGATGCCGGCGGACGCCACGCGGCGCACCCGGTCGCCGTCGGGGACACCGATCCAGGCGAACTCGAAGCCGCCCGCCTGGACGGCGATGGCACAGACTTGGGGGAAGAGGTCGTCGGTCGAGGTCGACCGGACGATGGCCCGGTTGGTGGCGGCCAGCATCTCGTAGAGGCGGCTGCGCAGGCGCAGCGCCTCCTCGGTGCGCCGTTGGGTCGTGACGTCCGAGGCGATGCAGCCGACGCCGGCTACCTGGCCCTCCACCCACAGCGGGTAGTAGCTGACGGCGAACTCGCGGTCGGTGCCGTCGGCGGCGCGCGCTGAAACGTTACGGCCGACGACCGTCTCGCCGGCCAGCACCGAGCGCAGCAGGGGCTCGAGCGTCGTCCAGCGCTCGGGCACCACCTCGGCCACCGTCCGTCCCACGTGATCGCCGGCGGGAAGGCCGTGCACGGCGGCGAGCGCCTCGTTGATGCGGAGGTAGCGGAGCTCGCGGTCGAGGAACGCCATGCCCACCGGCGCGGCGAGGAGCACCTCGCCGAGGACGGCGACCTGGCGGGCGGCGGCGGCGCGCAGCACCGCCGCCGACGGGCCGGTCGGGCGGGCCGGCGCCACCGGTGAGGCCGG
>JAJZJT010000185.1 GCA_021809995.1 Actinomycetes bacterium | reverse complement strand
TGCGCGGCGGCCGAGCGGGTCGTCGCCGCCGCCGAGCCGGCAGGGCTCACCCTCTTCGCCGCCTTCCGCCAGGCGCCGCTCGTCGAGGACCCCGAGGGCAGGGCGCTGCAGCTCGTCGCCGTCCTGCGGGAGCTGCGCGGGAGCGCCCACCTGGTGGCCGTGCGGGCGTCAGGGCTCTCCGACAAGGTCGCCCACTTCCTGACCCGTCCCGAGGCGATGACGCTCTTCGGATGGCCCGAGGGCGACGTGCCCGAGGTGGACGACAGCCACCACGCCGCCCGTGAGGCGGCCGAGGCCATGACCGACCGGATGGTCGCTCCGGCGTTCGGCGTGCTCGACGCCGCAGGGGCCGATGCCCTCGTCGCCGGCATCGAGGCGATCGCCGCCGCGTTCGAGGGCTGACGGTCCGGCGGTCGCCCGGTCGGCGGACCAGGGCCGAGAGGCTGCCCGCAGTCGGACGGCAGCATGGGCGGGGCCGCACGTCTGGAGGGGCACGTGCCGCCGTCGGGTACACTGCCAGGCGCATTGCGCCGCCCGTCGGCGCCGCCCGTCGGCGCCGCCCGTCGGCGCCGCCCGCGCACCGTCGCGGCGACGGACGCTTCGCCGACACGCCAACCCGAGGAGCACGAGTGCCCGCTGAGACCCATGTCGAACAGGGTCCCCTCGACCGACGTCAGGTGTTCGAGCTGATCCGCGACCAGCTCGCCGACATCCTCGAGATCGACCCCGAGGGCATCACCGAGTCGTCGTCGTTCGCCGAGGACCTCGACGCGGACTCGCTCGCCCTCATCGAGCTGGTCGAAGGGCTCGAGGAGGAGCTGGGCGAGCGGACGGTCGGCTTCCGCATCGACGACGAGGACCTCGAGGACCTGCGGACGGTCCGGGACGCAGTGGACTACGTCCACGCCAAGCTCGGGGGGGCCTGACCTCGTCGGTGGACCCCAGTCCGATGCAGGAGGGGAGCGAAGCCCACCTTGCGGGCGGGTCGCCGTCCGAGCCCAAGCCGGCGGCGGCGGTCGGCGACGAGGTCCCCGGCCACGGGCTCGCAGTCGGTCATCGCTTCAGCGACCCCGGCCTGCTCGAGCAGGCGCTCCGGCACCGCTCGTGGTGCGCCGAGCAGGGCGGCGCGGCGTCGAACGAGCGCCTCGAGTTCCTCGGTGACGCCGTGCTCGGCCTCGTGATCGCCGAGCTCGCCTATCGCACCCACCCGGACCTGGCCGAAGGGGCCATGGCCAAGGCACGCGCCGACGTCGTCAACACCCGCGTGCTGGCCGGCGTGGCCGAGGAGCTGGGCGTCGGCCCCGAGCTGCGGCTCGGCCGGGGCGAGGACCTCTCGGGCGGTCGGCACAAGGCGTCCATCCTGGCCGACGCCGTCGAGGCCGTGATCGGTGCCGTCTACCTCGACGGGGGCCTCGAGGCCGCCCGGCAGCTGGTCGTCGGCCTCCTCGGACCGCGCCTCGACGAGGCTGCGGCGGGCCCCGGCGGGGCCGACCACAAGAGCCGGCTGCAGGAGCTCGCGGTCGAGCGGGGCCTGGGCGTGCCCCGCTACGAGGTCCGGGGCTCGGGTCCCGACCACGCTCGGCGTTACCAGGCCACGGTGTACGTTGCTGACCAGCGCCTCGGCGCGGGGGAGGGGCGGTCGAAGAAGGACGCCGAGCAGGCTGCGGCCCGGGCCGCGTTCGGGGCGTTGGGGGACGAGAGAGGCGGAGGCAGTGCCTGAGCTTCCCGAGGTTGAGACGATCCGGCGCGACCTGCAGGGGGAGGTCGTCGGCCGAAAGATCAAGTCGGTCGAGGTCCGCAACGGTCGGACCGTGCGGCGTCATCCCTCGGCGAAGCTCTTTCGGGCCCGGCTCGAGGGCCGTACCATCACCTCGGTCGGCCGGGCCGGCAAGTATCTCCTGCTCGGTCTCGACAACGACGAGGTCCTCGTCGTGCACCTCGGCATGAGCGGCCAGTTGCAGCGGGCAAAGAGCGCCAAGGAGCCAAAGGCACCCCACACCCACGCGGTGCTCACCTTCACCCAGGGCGGCCAGCTCCGTTTCGTCGACCCGCGGACCTTCGGGGAGCTCTTCGTCGCCGAGCCGCCCCAGGACGGGAGCGGACGTGTGGCCGAGCTCGCCCACCTGGGCTTCGACCCCCTCGAGGACGTCATGAGCTGGGACCGGTTCTGGGCCCTGCTGGCCAAGCGCAACGTGAGCCTGAAGGCCCTCCTGATGGACCAGGAGTTCGTCGCCGGCATCGGCAACATGTACGCGGACGAGATCCTCTTCGCCGCCGGGCTCCGCTACGACCGGGTGTCGAGCTCCCTCTCCTCCCAGGAGGTCCGGCGCCTCCAGCGAGCGATGGTCGAGACGCTCTCGGAGGCCATCAAGCGCCGGGGCTCGTCGTTGGCCGACGCCCAGTACCGCGACCTCTTCGGCGAGGTCGGCGAGTACCAGGGCCAGCACCAGGTCTACGACCGAGAGGGCAAGCCGTGCCGGCGCTGTCGGTCCATCATCGTGCGGGTGCGCTCCGGGGGGCGGTCGACGTTCCTCTGCGAGCACTGCCAGGTGTGACGGTCCCCGGCGCCGACGTCGCGCCGGCGCCGATAGGGTGAGCGCCCGGTGTTCCTGAAGTCGCTGTCGATCAAGGGGTTCAAGTCCTTTGCCGATCCCGCCGTGCTCGAGCTCGAGCCGGGGGTCACGGTCGTCGTCGGGCCGAACGGGAGCGGAAAGTCGAACGTCGTCGACGCCGTGGCCTGGGTGCTCGGGGCCCAGGGGCCCCGGACGGTGCGCTCGGCGAAGATGGAGGACGTCATCTTCATGGGCACGGCCAGCCGCCCGGCGCTGGGTCGGGCCGAGGTCGCCCTCACGATCGACAACAGCGCCGGCAAGCTGGCGACCGACCTCGCCGAGATCACGATCACCCGGACGCTGTTCCGCTCGGGCGACTCGGAGTACGCCATCAACGGCTCGCCGTGCCGGCTCCTCGACGTCCAGGAGCTGCTCTCCGACACCGGCGTGGGGCGTCAGCAGCACGTGATCATCGGCCAGGGCCAGCTGGACGCCATCTTGAACGCCCGTCCCGAGGACCGGCGGGCCGTCATCGAGGAGGCTGCGGGGGTCCTCAAGTACCGCAGACGGCGTGAGCGGTCGGAGCGCCGGTTGGCGGCCACCGAGGAGAACCTCGAGCGCCTCGGCGACCTGGTGCGCGAGGTCCGGCGTCAAGTGCGCCCGCTCGAGCGGCAGGCGGCGGCCGCACGGTCGCACGCGGACCTCGTCGCCGAGCGTCGCGCCCTGCGGCTGTGGATGGCCGGAGCCGAGCTGTCGGCGCTCGAGGCACGCCACGCCGAGGGCACGGCGAGCCAGGAGTCGCTGCGCCGCGCCGAGGCCTCGCTCCGGACGGCGCTCGCCGAGCTCGACGAGGCGACGCAGCGCACAGCCGACGAGCTGTCCGCTCAACGGGAGGGGGACGTCGCCTCGGCGCTCGCTCGGGTCGAGGGGCTGGCCGAGCGAGCCCGAGGGCTGGTGCGGGTGTGCCGGGAACGCCAGCGCTCGCTGGCCCAGGCCCTCGACGCAGCGGCGGACGCCGACGTGGTCTCCACGCTCGAGGCCGAGGGAGCCCGGTTGGCCGAGGAGCTGGCCGACACCGAGTCCGAGCTGGCCGGCACCGAGGGACGGGGTGACGAGCTGGCGAGCGCCGTCGTGGCGGCCCAGGCCGCCCTCGAGGACCACCAGGCGCGCTTCGGCGACGGTGCCGTCCTGCGGGCGGCCGAGGAACAGGCCACCGTGGCCCGTGAGCGGGTGGGTGCTCTCGAGCGCGAGGTGGTCCGGGACCGGCAGCTGCTCGACCAGCTGGCCAGCCGTCTGGCGACAGCCGAACGCCGGGCAGGGGAGCTGGACGGAGAGGAGCACGAGCTCGCCGAGCGCCTCGCCGCCACCGAGCAGGACCGTCACCGCCTCCAGGCCGTCGTGGCCGAGACGGAGGCGACGCGGCAGGCGGCGACGCGCCAGCTCGAGACGGCCGAGGAGACCCTCCGTCAAGCGGAGCAGGAGCACCACCGGGCGGCCGCCCGCGCCGAGGCATTGGGACGCCTGCTCGACGAGGCACGCGGCGCTGCCGGCGCCGAGCTGCTGGCCGACGTCGAGGGGGTGGTCGGCACCCTCCTCGACCTCGTCGAGGTCGAGGAAGGCTGGGAGGACGCCTTCGAGGCGGCCGCGGGCAGCTCCTTGACCGCCGTCGTCGTGTCGGGCAGCCGGGCTGCCCGAGCGGCCCTCGACCGGTTGCGCCAGGGCGAGGCCACCGGGGCCGTGCTCGCGCTGTCGGGGACCGCCAACCGTGCCGTCGAGCCCGGCGTTCCCGGAGCGAGCGAGCCTGTGCGCCGCCATGTCCGTCCCCGGCCCGGACGCAGCGACGGGGACGCCCTCGGCACGCTGCTCGACACCCTGCTCGCCACCTCGGTCTGCTGTGAGGCTGGCTGGAGCGCGGCCATCGACCTCGCGCTCGGGCGTCCCGATCTCGTCGTCGTCACGCGCGAAGGTGATCGCTTCTCGTCGGCGGGCTGGCGCGTGCGGGCCGGTGGCAACGTCGTCACCGCCGCAGCGGTCGAAGAGGCCGAGGCGCGTGCTGCCCGGGCCGAGGTCGAGGCCCGCCGGGCAGCCGAGGAGCGCCGAAGGGCCCGGGCCGCCGTCGAGGCTGCCATCGCCGCCGCCAGCGAAGCCGTGAGGGCCGACGACCGCAACGAAGGTGCCCATCAGACCGCTCGAGCCGCCCGCCAGCGCGTGGCCACCGAGCGGGCCGCCCTCGCCGTGTCGATGGCCGAGGACGGACAGGCGCGCACCGAGGCCGAGGCACGGCTCGCCCGGGTGGTCGAGCAGCTCGCCGAGGCCCGCCTGGCGATCAGCTCCGCCGAGGTGGCGCGACGAGAGGCCGAGGCGGAGGCAGAGGAGGCCCGAGAGGCCCGCCGCCGGCTCGACGAGGCCCTGGCCGACGCGGTCGACCGGCGCCACGCCTGGGAGGCGCACGTGGCCGGGCTGGCAGAACGGAGGCGGGTGCTCGGCGACCGCCTCGCCGAGGTCGAGCGCCGCCTGACCGGGCACGCCGACGAGCGCGTCGAGGCAGCCGAGCGACGCCAGCGGATCGAGGCCGACGTCCGGGCGGTCGAGCGCCTGCGCGCCCTGGTCGACGAGGCGCAGCTGTCGCTGGACGCCATGGTGCGGATGCTGCGCGAGCGCCACCGGCGCCAGCTCGAGGTGGTTCGCGCCGGTGGGGTCCGGCTCGACGACCTGCGCCAGCGCCGCGCCGCCGCCGAGCACGAGCTCGCCGCGACCCGCAGCCGCCTTCAGACCGTCGAGCTGGAGCTGGCCGAGGCATCGCTCCGGGCCGAGGCGGTCGTCGACGGCCTCGCGCGCGACCTCGGGGCGAGTGCCGAGGAGGCCCTCGCCGCTCCGACCCCGACGCTGCCCGAAGGGGTCGACGCTGGGGCACGCGCCGAGGAGCTCGAGGCCCGGCTGGCCGCCCTCGGCCCGGTCAACCCGCTCGCTCTCGAGGAGCTGGCCGCCCTGAGCGAGCGCGCCGAGCTGCTCGAGTCCCAGGTGGAGGACGTCCGCCGGGCCCGTCGCGACCTGAACCAGGTGATCAGGACCCTCGACGAGCAGATCATGGAGGTGTTCGCCGCGGCGTTCGCCGACGTGAACGAGCACTTCTCCGCGCTGGTCTCGATGCTGTTCCCCGGCGGGACGGGACGTCTGTCGCTCACCGACCCCGAGCACCTGCTCGACACCGGCGTCGAGGTCGAGGTGCGCCCGGCCGGGCGCAACGTCCGGCGGCTCTCGCTCCTGTCGGGTGGCGAGCGGTCCCTCGTGGCGCTTGCGTTCCTCTTCGCCGTGTTCCGCTCGCGTCCGTCGCCCTTCTACCTGATGGACGAGGTCGAGGCGGCACTCGACGACGTCAACCTCCAGCGGTTCCTCTCGCTCATCCACGAGTTCCGCGACGAGGCCCAGCTCATCATCGTGAGCCACCAGAAGCGGACCATGGAAGCGGGCGATGCCCTCTACGGGGTGACGATGGCGCCCGGGGGGTCTTCGAGGGTGGTCAGCCAGAAGGTGCCGCGCCGTGCAGGCGACACAGGCGACACAGGCGACACAGCGCAGGCGGTCGGCATCGGCGCCGCC
>JAJZJT010000184.1 GCA_021809995.1 Actinomycetes bacterium | reverse complement strand
CGCCGAGGAGGCGGCCCCGCCCCCCGCCGAGGAGGCGGCCCCGCCCCCCGCCGAGGAGGCCCCGGCGTTCCGGGGCCGTCTTGGCAAGGCCCGCGGCCTGCTGGCCGGCTACGTCAGCGCCGTGCGTGCCCGCGGCTCCATCGACGCCGCGACCTGGGACGACCTCGAGGAGGCCCTCATCCGGGCCGACGTCGGGGTGCAGGCGACCGATGCCCTCCTCGACGACCTGCGCGGGCGCGTGCGCTCCGGGGAGATCGCCGGGCCCGACGCCCTGCTCGCCGCCTTGAAGGCCGACCTGGTGGCCACGTTGTCGGCGGGAGCGCGCTCGCTCGGTGCGCCTGCCCGGCCGGACCCTGGTGCACCGGTCGACGTCTGGCTCTTCGTCGGCGTGAACGGCGTGGGGAAGACCACGACGGTCGGCAAGGTCGCCCACCGCCTGCAAGGGGGCGACCGCAAGGTCCTCCTCGCCGCCGGGGACACCTTCCGTGCCGCAGCGGGCGAGCAGCTGGCTCAGTGGGCCGAGCGCACCGGGGCCGACATCGTCCGGGGCAACGAGGGCGGCGACCCGAGCGCGGTCGTCTTCGACGCCGTCCAGCGCGGCGGTGCCCGGGGCTTCGACGTGGTGCTTGCCGACACGGCGGGCCGCCTCCACAACAAGGCGAACCTTGTCGAGGAGCTGAAGAAGATCCGCCGGGTGGCCGACCGCCCTCCGGGCTCCGTCACCGAGGTCCTGCTCGTGCTCGACGCCACCACCGGCCAGAACGGACTGGCCCAGGCCGCTGTGTTCACCGAGGCAGTCGACGTGACGGGCGTGGTGCTGACCAAGCTCGACGGTACGGCGAAGGGTGGCATCGTCGTGGCGATCCAGCGCTCCCTCGGGCTCCCCGTGGTGCTGGTCGGCCTGGGCGAGGGGCCCGACGACCTCGTGGACTTCGACCCGGAGGCCTTCGTCGACGCCCTCTTCTGACGCGGGCTGGGGCCGGTGAGCCGAGCGTCTCAGTGAGCTGATCGGCTCGGCGCGCCGAGGCACCGATGTGCGGCCGGTCCGGCGCCGGCGCGCCCATCCGGTAGCCTGACCCCGCATGTTCGAGAGCCTCACCGACCGTTTCGAGGGCATCCTCTCGCGCCTCCGCAACCGAGGACGCCTCGGTCCGGAGGACATCGACGAGGTCCTCCGTGAGATCCGCACCGCGCTGCTCGAGGCCGACGTCGAGCTCGGCGTGGTCCGCGGGTTCGTCGAGGCGGTCCGCGAGCGTTGCGTCGGGCTCGAGCTGTCGCGCAGCCTGAGCCCGGGCCAGCAGGTGGTCAAGGTCGTCAACGAGGAGCTGGTCCGGATCCTCGGCGGGGAGACCCTGCGGATCACCTACGCCGGACGGCCACCGACGGTCGTGCTGCTGGCCGGCCTACAGGGCTCGGGCAAGACGACGACGGCGGCCAAGTTGGCGCGGTGGTTCAAGCAGCAGGGCCGTAACCCCCTCCTCGTGGCGGCCGACCTCCAACGGCCAGCCGCCGTCGAGCAGCTGCGCGTGCTCGGCGAGCAGGCGGGCGTGGGCGTCTTCAGCCAGCCCACCGACCCGGTGTCCGTCGCCGTCGCCGGGCTCGAGGAGGCCCGTCGGCTCGGACGCGACGTCCTCGTGGTCGACACGGCCGGGCGCCTGTCGATCGACGCCGAGCTGATGGACGAGGTGCGCCGGATCGCCGAGGCGATCTCGCCCCACTACACGTTCCTCGTCATCGACGCCATGACCGGGCAGGACGCGGTGGCCACGGCCGAGGCCTTCCACGAGACGCTCGCCCTCGACGGTGTCGTGCTCACCAAGCTCGACGGCGATGCCCGGGGCGGGGCGGCGCTGTCGGTCAAGGAGGTCGTCGGGCGGCCGATCGCCTTCGCGTCGACCGGCGAGAAGCTCGACGACTTCGACCTCTTCCACCCGGACCGGATGGCGGACCGCATCCTCGGGATGGGCGACGTCCTGAGCCTGATCGAGCAGGCCGAGCGCACCTTCGACGAGGGGGTCGCGACCAAGGGCGCCTCCGCCCTGCTCGAGGGCCGCTTCACGCTCGAGGACTTCCTCGAGCAGCTCCAGCAGGTCAAGAAGATGGGCTCGATGTCCGGCGTGCTCTCCATGCTGCCCGGCGTGTCGAAGGACGTGAAGCGCGCCAGCTCGATGGTCGACGACCGGCAGATCGGTCAGGTCGAGGCCATCATCCGTTCGATGACGCCCGACGAGCGGCGCGACCCGTCGGTCGTCGACGGCTCGCGCCGGGTCCGCATCGCCCGAGGTAGCGGGACGACCACGGCCGACGTCAACGCCCTGCTGAAGCAGTTCCGCGAGATGCAGAAGCTGATGAAGGGGTTCGGCAAGGGTGGGATGGCCGGGGCGCTGGGCGGCCTCGGCGGACTGCTCGGGCGAGGCCCCAAGCTGTCGCCGGACGCCATGGCCCAGCTGGCTGGCATGTCAGGCGACCCGCTCGGCACGGGGGGCATGGGAGGGCTGGCGGGCGAGGCCACGCCGCGCCGCGCCGCGCCACAGGCTCGGGCGTCCGCTCGATCGAAGGGCGGCAAGGGCGGCAAGAAGGGCAAGGGCGGCGGGCGCGTGACCCCCAAGGCCCGCTGAACCCGTCTCGGTACCCCGTGTCGCCGAGGTGGTTCCGTTGGTGGGAGACTACGGGCCGGCCGCGTGACGGCCGGACCGCGTGCGAGTGCAAGAGGAGTCCATCGTGGCAGTAAAGCTCCGCCTGGTGCGGATGGGGAAGAAGAAGCAGCCTACCTACCGGGTCGTGGCCGCCGACAGCCGTTCGCCGCGCAACGGACGGTTCATCGAGATCGTCGGAACGTACGCGCCTCGCGGCACGTCGGCCGCCGAGCCGGACGCCGTCGTCCAGATCGACAACGCCAAGGCAGCCAAGTGGCTGTCCCAGGGCGCCCAGCCCACCGAGCGCGTCGAGAAGCTCCTTCGTCAGTCGGGAGCCTTCGACGAGGTGGCGGCCGTGCGGGCCGGCTCGGGCGCGGTGGCCAAGTGACCGAGGTCGACGACGTGAGCGGTGCGGACGAAGCGGCAGACGACGAGGGGAACCGTGTCGAAGGGGCGACCGCCCAGGCCGTCGTGTCCTACCTCGTCGGCTCGATCGCGGCCGACGCCGACGCCGTGACCATCGACACCGACGCTCGGGGCCGCTCGGTCCGCTTCCAGGTCCACGTGGCGCCCGAGGACATGGGCCGGGTCATCGGCCGGCGGGGACGCGTCGCGCAGGCGATCCGCACCGTGGTGGCGGCCGCGGGCGCCCGTGACGGCGTGCAGACCTCGGTCGACATCGTCGACGAGTGACCGACGGGGCCCCGGGGCGCGGGTGACCTCCGCTCCACCGCCGGCCGGGCCGCTCCTCGTGGTCGGAGCGGTCGTCAAGCCGCACGGCCTGCAGGGCGAGGTCGTCGTGTCCCTCGGGACGGACCGCCTCGAACGGGTCGCACCCGGCAGCGAGCTGCGCACGGCCGAGGGTCGAGTCCTCGTCATCGAGAGGTCGCGGCCGCACCAGGGGCGCTTCGTGGTGCGCTTCGCGGGCGTGGGCACGATCGAGGCGGCCGACGCGCTGCGCGGCACCGAGCTGTTGGCGCCGCCCCTCGACGTCCCCGGCGTCCTGTGGGTCCACGAGCTCGTCGGAGCGACCGTCGTGGACGGCTCCGGGGCCGAGCTCGGCACCGTGGAGGCCGTCCAGGCCAACCCCGCGAGCGACCTGCTGGTCCTGTCCACCGGCGCCCTGGTGCCGCTCCGGTTCGTCGTCGAGCACCGACCGGGTGAGCAGGTCGTGGTCGACCTCCCCGAGGGCCTGCTGGACCTGTGACGCAGGCGTCGTCGAGCACCGCGGCGGTCGCTCTCCGGATCGAGGTCTTCACGATCTTCCCGGTCGCCGTCGAGGGCTACGCCGACGTGTCGATCCTGCGACGGGCGCGGGACGCCGGCCTCCTCGACCTCCGGGTCCACGACCTCCGCCAGGGAGCCGACGACCCACACCGGTCGGTCGACGACGCCCCGTTCGGTGGGGGGGCCGGCATGGTCCTCGCCCCCGTGCCGCTCTTCGCCGCCGTCGAGCGGGTGGCCGCCGGAGCGTCGGGACTGGCTCGGCCGCTCTTCCTCCTCGGGCCGTCGGGGCGTCCCTTCGACCAGCGGGTGGCCGAGGAGCTCGCCGCCCGACCGGACGGCTTCTCGCTGCTGTGCGGGCGCTACGAGGGCGTCGACCAGCGGGTGGCGGACCACTTGGTGGACGGGGAGCTGTCGGTCGGGGACTACGTGCTGGCGGGCGGCGAGCTCGCCGCGCTGGCGGTCGTCGAGGCCGTGACCCGGCTCGTGCCCGGTGTGCTCGGCAACGAGGCGTCCGCCGGTGACGAGAGCTTCAGCGCCGGGCTGCTCGAGTACCCGCAGTACACGCGCCCGGCGACGTTCCGTGGCTGGGACGTCCCCGAGGTGCTCCGCTCTGGTGACCACGGGCGGATCGCTCGGTGGCGGCGGGCCCAGTCGCTCGCTCGCACCCTGCGACGCCGTCCCGACCTGGTCGAGGCGCGAGGCGGTCTCGCTCCTGACGAGGAGGAGCTCCTGGTCGAGGAGGGCGAGGTGGAGCTGCTGCGCCAGCACGGCTACCATTGGTGAGCTTCGTCGGCACCGGGTCGGTCGGCGACCCCTTCGTGCGTCCGCGGGCCGGCGGCGTCCGCGGGGTCACCGGTGGCACGGGTGCCCGGCGAACGGAGTGCTCGAACGACACCGTGGAGAGACGCGTCCCATGAACCCGACCGACATCATCGACCGCGACAGCTTGCGCGACGACATCCCCGAGTTCCGGCCGGGGGACACCGTCAAGGTGCACGTCCGGGTGGTAGAGGGCAATCGCGAGCGCGTCCAGGTGTTCCAGGGCGCCGTCGTGCGCCGGCAGGGAACCGGAGCCCGCGAGACGTTCACCGTGCGCAAGGTGAGCTTCGGGGTGGGTGTCGAGCGGACGTTCCCCGTTCACTCGCCGATCATCGCGAAGACCGAGGTTGTCTCCTACGGCGACGTCCGTCGGGCGAAGCTCTACTACCTGCGCGACCGGCACGGGAAGGCCGCGAAGATCAAGGAGCGCCGAACTGCGCGAGCCTGAGCGGCCCCGCTTCGGCTGCCCGCGGGGTCGCCGGGGCGCGCCCGGGCACGTCCGCGCCCAGCCTCCTGCACCGGTGGGCACGTGAGCGAGGAGGACCTCGAGCGCTACGAGGCCGACATCGAGCTGGCCTTGGTGCAGGAGTACCGGGCGGTGCTCCCGATGTTCGGCTACGTCGTCGAGACGGAGCGGCGCTTCTACCTGGCCAACGACGTGCAGGTGACGGTCCGGGACGCCTCCACGCCGACCTGCATCGAGCTCGAGCTGCGCGACGCCTGGGTGTGGGACATGTACCGACCTGCACGCTTCGTCCCGTCGGTCAGGGTGCTCACGTTCCGAGACGTCAACATCGAGCGTCTGCCCGAACGGGAGCTGTGAGCCGACGGGACGCTCCCCGCGGGGTGGGCCCCGCGTCCGGGCCGGCGTCAGTCCCGCCGAGCTGGGTGAGCGCGCCGAGGAGCTCGCCGCCCGGTGGTACGAGCACCACGGCTATGAGGTCCTCGAGCGCAACTGGCGCCGGCGTGAGGGCGAGGTGGACCTCATCGTCCGCTCCGGGCGCACGGTGGTGTTCTGCGAGGTCAAGGCCCGCAGCAGCGACCGGTTCGGCACGGGAGCCGAGGCGGTCGTGCCGGCCAAGCAGCAGCGGCTGCGGCGTCTGGCGGCACGGTGGCTGGCCGAGCTCACGCCGGCGGCCGGACGTCGTGCCGTCGAGGTCCGCTTCGACGTGGTCTCGCTGACCGACGGGGCATTGGAGGTGGTCGAGGGCGCGTTCTAGGGCGCGCCGCACCGGAGGCGGCCGGTGGACGGGTGACGCGCGACGCGCTCCCGACGCGGCGAGCCCCTTCCCCCGGGGCGGATCCGCACGTCGGTGCTCCGCCGACCATCCCCTAGGCTCGCGCCCATGTCGACCGAGCTCGAGACCCTCGTCGTAGAACGCGCCGCCGGCGTGGTGACGGTCACCCTCAACCGTCCCCATCGCAAGAACGCAGCGAACGGGACGATGTGGCGCGAGCTGCGGGCCACGCTCGAGGAAGTCGCCGCCGCTCG
>JAJZJT010000183.1 GCA_021809995.1 Actinomycetes bacterium | reverse complement strand
CTGATCCCATGGCGTCGAGCGGTCGGTTCGATCCACAGGTCGGGTTCCGACACCAGCGTATTGTACCGCGAAACTCTTACGAGCGTCCGAGTCCCTCACGAGAGGGCACGACCCGGTACAAATCGGGCTCCGCCCGCTCGAGTTCGAGGTAGGGAGGACAGCGAGCCGGGCGGGTCATCCGCAACATCGTCTTGGCCACCGTCTCCCGAGACCAGGCGGATCCGCAGGAGACCATCGCGGCATGCACGTTCTCCACGGTGAAGACCGGCGCTCCCCCACCAGCGACCAGCGCCTCGATGGCTGCGACCACCTCGTCCCGGCAGGTAGGAATGGCCGGCTTGCGCTCGCCCAGGTAGATGGGCTGACCGGCGATCGTTGGGCGTGGTTGGCTTTTGGAGGCACCACCTCCGCGATTTGCCATGAACAGCCAACCGGTGTCCCCCTGACGGGAGGGCACCGGTGGCACGTCCGGGCCGGGCCTGCCGCTCCGGGACCTCCGTTCTCCGGACCACCGATGTGCGTACGTCGCTCGCATGGGCACGGCCTGCACGACGACCACCGTCCCGTCGTCGGCCACGAGGGCCGCCACCACCAGCGACGAACCTGAACCTGGACGGCAGCGGACCCTGCCGTCCGCCTACAGGCGCAGGTCGACGTTGCCGCCGAGCGTGGACTGCAACGACGCCGGTACCTGCGGCGTACCGGCCGCGTCGAGGGCGGTCATCCAGCTCGGTGCCGTCGACACCGGTGCCGTCGACAGCATCTGCGGCGTACCGGCCGCGTCCAGGGCGGTCATCCAGCTCGGTGCCGCACTGGCGCCGGCAGCACCGGTCAGCGGCCCCGAAGTCTGCCAGCCCAGGTCACTGAAGAGCAGCGACGCCTGCTCCAGTGCGGGGCTCATACCCGTGGAACCGATTCCTGCAACCACGTCTCCAGCATACTGCCACGGCGCGTGGTGGTCTATGCACTGCACGTGTCTACAGCCGTTCGCGACGGCCCTCCGCCACCCTCGACCGCCTTCGGCACGGACGTCCCTCCAGGCTGCGCGCCGGCCCGTCGCCCCGGCCGTCGGCAGTTGACCCGTCGCCTCCGCGGGCACGACCATCGGAGATGGCCTGGACCCAGCAGCTGGTGGCAGCCCTCGACCGCCTGCAACAGCGCCACGCGGTGCTGGCCGTCGCCTTCGCCACCAACAAGAAGCTCGGCGACGACCGGGCCAACCAGTACGTGGTGGCGCTCGGCTGGTACGGCTTCACGGCGATCTACCCGCTGCTGCTCGTCGTGGTGACCGTGCTCGCCTTCGTCGGCGCAGCCAGCCTCGGGACAGGCATCGTGTCGACCCTTCATCAGTTCCCGGTGGTGGGCAGCGAGTTCAACCCGGCCCACGGAGGGGCAGCGCCCGCCGGCAACCCCGTCGGCCTGGCCGTCGGCCTCGTCGGCCTGCTCTACGGGGCCCAGGGCGTCACCCAGACCGCCCAGCACGCCATGGGCCAGGTGTGGAACGTGGCGCGCGCCGACCTGCCGGGCTTCCTCCCCCGCCTCGGGCGCAGCCTCATCGCCCTGGCGCTCATCGGGACGACCTTCCTCCTCAACGCCGCCGTCGGCACCTACGCCACCGCCGGGGGCGACGCCGTCGGCACCCGCGTCGGCGTGATCGCCGGCATGCTGGTCGTGAACGTGGCGCTGTTCGTGGCGTCGTTCCGGACCCTCACGCCCACCGCGATCGGCGCTCGGGCACTCGTGCCCGGCGCGGCGCTGGCGGCGTTCGGGTTCACCCTGCTCATCACCGTCGGCACCGGGCTCGTCCAGCACCAGGTGCGGCACAGCTCCGCCACCTACGGACAGTTCGGCGTCGTGATCGGGCTGGTCGGCTTCCTCCTGCTCATCGGCAAGCTCACGGTGTGGTGCGCGGAGCTCAACACCGTCTTGGCCCGGAGGCTGTGGCCGCGGGGCATCCGCAACGAGGTGCCGACAGCTGCCGACGAGGAGGTCCTGCGGGCCGTGGCGCACCAGATGCGGGCCCGGGCCGACGAGCGGATCGGCGTCGGGTTCGGCGACAACGCCGCCGCCGAGGCCGCTGCCGACGCTCGGCGCGACCCGGCCGAGGGTTCCGGGCCCGGCGACGGGCCGCCCTCCTCCGCGGCCCCGGACGGGTCGGGGGCTCCAGACCGGGCGACCACCTGACCCCAACGCCCGAGGCCACCGCACCTCGGCTGCTCCCGCTCGACGACTCGCCGAAGGCTTGTCAGTCAACGTTTACTACTCTAGGATACAAGACACTAAGACACATTTCGTCTCACTAGAGCGGCGTTTTGCCTGCTCGAGTCGGGCGTTCCAGGGACGCGCACCCTGGTTCGCCCTGCCGAGCGGCCGTTCACGCCGCCGGGGAGGGGTGAGCGGCATGCCGGACGAGCGGTTCGACGTGGTGATCGTCGGGGGCGGGCACAACGGCTCGACCATCGCCGCCTATCTCGCCAAGTGCGGCCTCAGCACCTGCGTGCTGGAGGCCCGGCCCGAGTGCGGGGGCGGGCAGGAGAACACCGAGGTGCGACCGGGCTTCCGGATCGACCCGCACGCCACGTATCTCTACGGCGGCGCGGCGCCCGGCTTCGACCAGCTCGAGCTGTGGAAGTACGGGATGCGGATGGTGTACTACCCGTCGATGGCGGGGGTGGTCACCCTCGACGGGCAGGCGGCGAACATGGGCTCCCGATGGCGCCCGGACCTCGCCGAGGCGAGCCTCGCTCGGTACGCACCCGACGACCAGGGCGGGGCGGGGCGCATGTTCGACGTCCTCGGCGAGGAGGGCTCTCGCGACCTCCTGCGAGCCCTGTTCTGGACACCGCCACCGCCCGACGGGGTCGAGCTCGACCCCGTCGACCTGCCGTGGTGGAAGGTCTTCCGCGAACGGCTCCCCGAGTTCTGGTTCGACGACCTGGTCGACATGAACTACCTCGACTTCCTCGACGAGTTCGTCCACTGGGAGCCGCTCAAGGTGCTGAGCGCGATCGGCGCCTGGTACTGCGGAGCCCACCCCGCCTGGGACGGGATGCTGCTGCAGGCGATCGGAGGCACGCTCCTCTTCCAGTACGCGTCGGGAGCGCCGCGTGGCGGGATGCACACCTACGCCCACGCCATCATCCGGGCTGCGCTCGCCCACGGAGCCCGCATCATCACCAATGCCCCGGTCGGCGAGATCGTCGTCCGCGACGGGCGGGCGGTGGGCGTCCGCCTCTCCGACCAGGCCGCCGCCGCGGAGAAGATGATCTGGGCCGACAAGGCGGTCATCTCCGCCATCGACGTCCAGCACACCTTCCAGGCGCTGATCGGCCGGTCGCATCTCGACCCCTCGTTCCTCCAGCGCATCGACGACATCTCGCTCAAGGGCGGCAGCCTCTTCGTCATGTCGGTGATCTGCAAGGAGCTGCCCCGCTACCACGGCCGGGCCGACGCCTTCCCCGAGGACGTGTACCCCTCCTGCGTGGTCGCTCCGGGGGACTCGCTCGAGTGGGTGCGCGTCCAGACCCGTGACGCGTACTCGAGCCGCACCGGACCGACCTCGCTGGAGCCCGAGCACCTGACCATGATGATCTGCACCCACGACGTCTACGACTCGACCCGGTCGGTCGATGGCTACCACGTCCTCTCCCCCATCTACCTCGAGATGCCGCCGCCCGAGTACGACGTGAACGGCCCGGACGGCGTCAACCGGCAGAAGGACGAGATCACCAAGGCCGCTCTCGAGCTCCTCGGCCGCCTGGCCCCGAACATGACCGGGGACAACATCGTCGACGTCTTCGTCAACTCCCCACAAGACTCCGAGTTCCGCAACACCGGCATGGTGGGCGGGAACTGGTACGGGATCCGCCACTCCGAGGACCAGTGGTTCGGCGACCGGCCCCTGCCCGAGCTCGGCCGGTACCGGACGCCGATCGACGGCCTGTACCTCTGCAACCAGACCTCGCACCCGGGCGGGCTGTGCCTGATGGCCGTGCCCTACAACCTGATGCACGTCCTCATCGAGGACGGCATCGCCGAGCCCGGTGCCTGGTGGTACCCCTCCGATCACTACATCGCGGACACCAGCCGAGCGGGGGTGCGGTCATGACCCGGACGGAGCACCGGATCCTCGAGCCGGAGGTGCGGATCCTCGAGGAGTTCCCGGCTCGGACCACCTTCGACGCGATCGTGGTGGGTGGTGGCCCCAACGGGCTCATCGCCGCCGCCTACCTGTCGCGGGCCGGTCTTCGGGTGGCGTTGGTCGAGCGCCGCCAGGAGATCGGCGGCGGCTTGTCGACCGAGGAGACCCTGTTCCCGGGCTACTACACGAACCCGCACGCCTTCTACCACATGATGACCGACTACCTCCCGGTCCTCTCCGACTTCGACCTGCGGGCGCACGGGCTGTACTTCGTCAAGCCGAACGCCCAGGCGGCCGCCCTGTTCCCCGACGGCACCAGCCTCCTGCTGTGCCACCACCTCGAGGACACCAAGGACTCGCTCGCCACCGTGTCGCCAACCGACGCCGCCACCTTCGGCCGGGTGATGCGGTCGTGGCGGAAGATCGTCGAGGACCTGCTGGCGCCGGGAACCTACCTGCCCGCCCTCTCCCCCATCGACATGATCGAAGCGATGGAGCGCACCGACGTCGGTCGCGAAGCGCTCCGGCTGACGGAGCTGTCGCCCGTCGAGATCATCGACGAGACCTTCGACGACGACCGGGTGCGCGCCCTGATGCTCTACGTGTCGTGCATGTGGGGCCTCGATCCCCGCGAGAGCGGCCTCGGGTTCATGGTCCCGCTCATGATCGACCGGGCGATGAACAAGGCGCAGTGCTACGGCGGCTCCCACAAGCTGGCCGGCGCCCTGTCGCGCGAGATCCACAAGGCCGGAGGCGTGGTCCTCGACAACGCGGAGGTCACCCGGATCATCGTCGAGAACGGCGCGGCGACCGGCGTGGAGTGCTTCGACGGCCGCGTCCTCGAGGCGAAGGCAGTGCTGTCCAGCCTGGCCCCACCCCTCACGTTCGGGAAGCTGATCGACCAGGCCGCCGTACCGGCGGAGATGGCCGAGGCGGCCGCCCACTGGGAGTGGGACAAGTGGTCCTTCTTCACCCTCTCCCTCGCCACCGACGCGGTGCCGCGCTACCGGGCCGACGATCCCTGGGTGAACGACGCGCTCATGGTGGTGCTCGGCTTCGACACCACCGAGGACGTCCTCGCCCACTACGACGCGGTGGCCACCGGGCAGCTCGGGCCCGTCCTCGGCGGGCACGCCACCGTCCAGACCCGCTACGACCCAACGCTCAGCCGGTTGCCAGGCCACCACGTCAGCTTCCTTCAGGTGCATGCGCCCTACGACATCGACGGTGGCTGGGACGCAGCTGGCCCCGAGGTGACGGCGGAGCTGCTCGCCCTCTGGCGACGCCACTGCGACGGCCTCGAAGGCGAGCACGTGCTGCGCCAGTCGGTGGAGAGCCCGGTCGACATCGAGACCCGGGTGGCGTCGATGGTCCGGGGATCGATCAAGCACGGTGACTACAACCCCCTGCAGATGGGGTCGTTCCGGCCGAACGCGTCCTGCGTGGCCGGCCGCTCGCCCATCGAGGGCCTCTACCTCTGCGGCTCGTCGTCGTACCCGGGCGGGCTGGTGATCGGCGGCCCCGGCTACATCGCCGCCGGCTCGGTGGTCGAGGACCTGTCCGCGGACCGGTGGTGGACGACACCCCGGTTCATGGCCCGCTACCAGGAGCAGTACCTGTCATGAAGATCCGTTCACGGGGACTCGGCCGGCGCGAGCTCGAGATGGACCTGCGGGAGTTCACCGTCGAGCGCGACGGAACCGGCGTGCTGCTGAAAGGCGTGACCCACGCCCCGATCACCTGGGAGACGACCGTCTGGGTCGGCCCCCGTGACGTGGGGACCATCTTGCGGATGGCGGCGCACCTGGCCATGCTCCGGCTCGGGCTGGCCTGGGTCCTGCGCCGCCCGGACGTTCCCGCCATCGACCATACCGGCGAACGAGTCGGCCGCGCCGCAGCAGGCGGCGTCGTGCCCGACGGCGTGCCGGCGTCCGCGACCACCACGGCCCCGGCACCTGCTCCATCCCCCACGCCGACCTCGCTGCCCGGACAGCCGGCGCGGCCCCGGCCGGAGCGCCTCGTCCGGACCGAACGGCCG
>JAJZJT010000182.1 GCA_021809995.1 Actinomycetes bacterium | reverse complement strand
AGCACGGCGTGGCCGAACGAGACGCATCGGTCCCGCCGCTCGAGAGCGACGCGAGCCGTCCCCGCGGCACAGAGGCGGCGGGCAAGACGCCGGTACGCGTCGGGCGCCGGCGGTTTCTCGGTGGCGCGATCGCCGGGGGAATCGGCGTGCTCGGCGTCGGCGCGCTCGGCGAACGGCTCGCGAGCGGACCCCAGTTGGTGGCGGCAACCACGCCAACCGGCGCCACCCGAGGCCAGGTCACCCACCAGTGGGCGATGGTGATCGACCTGCGGCTCTGCAACGGCTGCAAGCTGTGCACGACGTCGTGTCAGGCCGCCCACTACCTGCACGCCGACCAGACCTGGATCGACGTGTTCACCATGACCGACGCGGCCGGTGAGACCTACTTCATGCCTCGGCCGTGCATGATGTGCGAGGACCCCCCCTGCGTGCCGGTCTGCCCGGTGAGCGCCAACTTCCGTACCACAGAGGGGCTCACCCTGGTCGACCAGTCCCGCTGCATCGGCACGCGCATCTGCATGAACGCCTGCCCGTACCAGGCTCGCTACTTCAATTGGGGCGCACCGCGCCCCGCACCCCGCCAGCCCTTCCCCCAAGAGCCCGCCTGGCCGGTCCCCCAGGTGAGAGGCACGGTCGGCAAGTGCGTCTTCTGCGCGGCGATGCTGCCGGCGGGCAAGGTCCCCGAGTGCGTCGCCAACTGCCCGATGGGGGTGCTCTACCTCGGCGATCTGGCGACCGACGTGGCGGTGAACGGGATCGGTACCACCGTGAAGCTCTCGGAGTTCCTGGCGGACAACGACGCGGTGAAGTTCAAGGAGTCCTACGGGACCCATCCCCGTGTCTTCTACATCCTCGGCCACGGGCAGGACCTCGAGACAGACGCCGAGGCGAGCTGAGGTGTACCCGGCCCTCCGCCCCCAGCGCGCCGGGGGTCGGCGCCCGGCGTCGGGCAATGGCGTCGACCGCCTGCGGCGGGTGCAGGTCGCGCTCGGGCTGTGCTGGATCCTCGACGGCGCTCTCCAGTGCCAGCCGTCGATGTTCCGGCGCGGCTTCGTGACGAGCGTCCTCCTGCCAACGGCCCGGGGCAATCCCGCCCCGGTGGCCGACCCGATCATCGCAGTCGCCCACTTCCTCGAGCCGCACATCGCCGTGTGGAACGCGCTGTTCGCGGCCGTCCAGCTCGGGATCGGCGCGGGTCTGCTCCTGCGAGCGACGGTACGGCCGGCGCTCGCCGTCTCCTTCGTCTGGGCGCTCGCGGTGTGGTGGCTCGGCGAGGGGCTCGGCGGGCTGCTCACCGGCACTGCCTCACCACTCACCGGGGCGCCAGGGGCCGCGTTGCTCTACATATTCGTCGGCGTGGGCGCCTGGCCGCGAAGCGAGCACGCCTCCTCGCGCCCGGCGAGCGGCGACGCCTCGGGCACCGCCTCGCCCGCCATCTCGGGCGTCGGGCGAGGCGCACGGGTGGCGTGGGCGGCGCTTTGGGTCGGGAGCGCAGCCCTGCTGCTCCAGTCGGCCAACCTGGCAGACCGAGCACTCGGGAGGACGCTGGCCGCAGCCGGGGTGGGGCAGCCGGCGTGGTACACGAGCCTGCTCTCGGGGGCTGCCAGGGCGATCGGCGACCACGGGACGGGGTTCACCGTCGCGGTGGCCGCAGAGATGGCGCTCGTCGGCATCGGGATCGCGCTGGGCTGGAAGACCCAGAGCCTGCTCGGCGTCGCCACCGTGCTGGCCCTCGCGGTCTGGGTCTTCGGCGAGGGCCTCGGCGGGATCCTGACCGGGACCGGCACCGACCCGAACACCGGGCCGCTGCTGGTGCTCGCGGCGCTTGCCCTCTACCGGCCGGATGGCGCGAGAGCCCTGGCGAACACTTCGCAGGGCGCCGTCCTCGCCCGGCGCACCGTCCTCGCCCGGCGCGCCGTCCTCGCGCCAGGCGCCGTCGGCGAGTGAGCCTGAGGAAGGAGAGGGACGATGCCCGACGAGCAGGTGCATGAGGCGGGGTCGCCAGAGCGCGGCCCGACAGCGCTGCCCGAGGCGCGCGAGCACCTCAGAGTTGCCGCGATGCGCCCCGTCCTCGAGACGCCTCGGTGGTGGTGGCCGGCCGTCATCGTCCTCGGCGCCGTCGTCGCGCTCGGCGTGGTCGCCTGGGCGGTCCAGCTCGCCGACGGGCTCGGGGTGGCTGGCTACAACGACCAGGCGTTCTGGGCGGTCTACGAGGCCGACCTCGTCGCCTTCATCGGGGTGAGCTACGGCGGGGCGGTCGTCTCGGCGATCCTGCGGCTCACCAAGGCGACCTGGCGGGCGCCGCTCACCCGCATCGCCGAGGCGACCGCTCTCGTCACCCTCCCGGTCGGGATGCTGTTCATCGTCCCCCACCTCGGCAGCCCACAGCGGATCTGGGAGCTCGTCTGGCCCCCGTACTGGAACCTGTCCTCGCCGATCCTGTGGGACTTCTTCGCGGTCAGCACGTACCTGCTGGCAACGGTGATCTTCTTCTACCTGCCGCTCATCGCCGACCTGCCGGTCGCCGCGGCCCGCCTTGCCGGGCGGTCCGGCCTACGCGCCCGGTGCGGCCGCCTGCTCTACCGGGCTCTCGGGAGCGACCGGGAGCTCGGGGTGTCCAAGCGCCGGCTCATCGAGGGTTCGATCGGCCTGGTCGCGATCATGGTGATCCCGATGGCGGTGTCGGTGCACTCGGTGCTGTCCTTCGCCTTCGCCTCCTCGTCGCGCCCGGGCTACCTGGAGACGATCTTCCCGGTGTACTTCGTCGTCGCGGCGCTCTACTCGGGGATCGCGCTCGTCGTCGTCGCGGTGGCAGCCTGTCGCCGCCTGTTCCACCTCGAGACCTTCATCCACCCCCGCCACTTCGTCCGCCTCGGCTTCGTTCTGGTCGCCTTCGGGGCCGCCTATCTGTACCTCACCTTCACCGAGTACCTCATCGACGGGTACTCGGGAACCGCTGGGCTCGCCGCCTGGGTGCGCCAGGACCTCACCGGCCGCTACTGGATCCCGTTCTGGTTCTACTTCGTCGCCGCCGGCGTCGTGCCGCTCATGATCATGGCGGTGCGCCGGACCCGGACCGTCGGCGGCGTCGTCACGGCGTCGAGCCTCGTGATCGGCGCCTTGTGGGTGAAGCGTTTGGTGATCGTCATCCCGCCCGCCACCGAGCCGCTCGTGCGCTCCCCTCTCGCCGCCGGTGGTGTGCTGGCCGGGAACTGGGGCACCTACCATTTCACCTGGGTCCCGATCTCGATCACCCTGGCGGCCACCGCAGCGATCCCGCTGCTGCTCCTCGTGGTGTTCCGCTTCGTGCCGATCCTGCCGATCGCCGAGATGGAGGAGCTCGAGTCCTACGAGGAGGAGCTGGCCGAAGCGATCGAGATCACCGCTGCCAGCGCGCCCCTGAGCCCCGGCGGCCCTCCCGGCCGGCCCCTCATCCCGCCGGCGTCGGCGTGTGCGCCGGTCGATCCGCCAATCGGTCCGCCAGTCCGAGGTGCACCAGGGGGCGTGCTCGGCTTCACTCCCGGGCAGGCCGGATGGCCGTCCCTCCGATCGGGCGGCATGGGCGTCGCCGACACCCCTACCGGTCGCCAGCCCTTCGGGCTCGGGGGGTGGAGATGATGAGACGCGAAGGACCGAGGCGTCGCCATCGTGGTCACCGCGCCGCTGTGCTGGGCGCGATCGCGCTCGCCGGGGTGCTCTCGCTGGGCACGGCAGGCTCCGCCGCAGGAAGCAGCCCGGCGCCGCGCCTCGCCGTGAGCGCGCGGACCGTCCCCGGGCGCCCGCCGGCGGTCGAGCTGTTCGCCCGCCTCGGCGAGCCCAGTGAGGTGATCTCCGGGAAGAAGACCCCACTCGGCGGGGTGACGGTCACCTTCTCGGTGCACCTGCCCGAGTTCTCCGGGTCGCCGCTGCTCGTGCTCGGCTCGGCGACGACCGACGCCGCCGGCGAGGCGCACCTCACCTACGACCCGACCTTCGCGGGCCGCCAAGCGCTCGTCGCCACCGCGACCGACGCTCTTGGGAACAGCCTGGCCACCGCGGCGACGAGCTACACCGCTACCGCCGCGGCGAACCCCCTCGCCGCCACCGCAGACGCGGTTCGGCCCGACGGCACGATCGGCCAGGTGGTCGTCGGCGTGCTGCTCGGCATCGTGGCGCTGTTGTGGATCGTCCTCGTGAGCGTCGTCGTGCGGGTGCACCGCCGGACCGAGGCGGGCGCGCCGTAGTCCGCCGTCCGCGCGGTCTCTTATGAGCCACTTACAGACAGAACATCAAGTGTAATACTACACTTATTTCGGTGAACTTGAGGCTCTCGAAGCGGGGCGACTACGTGGTCCGCTCGGCGATCTGCCTCGCCCGCGCCTACGAGTCGGGCATGCCGAAAAAGCTGCGTCAGGTCTCGGCGGAGATGGGGGTGCCTCGCACCTTCGTCTCCCAGATCCTCGGCGACCTCGTCCACGCCGGTCTCGCCGTCTCCACCTTCGGCTCGAACGGCGGCTACCGCCTCGCCCGACCACCAGACGAGGTGAGGCTCCTCGAGGTCGTCGAGGCCGGCGAAGGGCCGCTCGCCCCCGAAGCCTGTGCCCTCGGGGAGGGGCCGTGCCACTGGGAGGCGGTCTGCCCGCTGCACGAGGCCTGGAGCGCAGCCGTCGACGCGCTGGGGGCGGTGCTCGCCTCGACGAGCCTTGCCCAGCTGGTCGAGACGGACCGGGCGATCGAGGCGGGGACCTACCCGGTGCCCGCCGACGCGCATCGCCTGGCGGCGCGCAGCGTGGCGGTCGCCGACTCGGTCCACGTCGAGCTCGCCGCCGCGTCGGTGGCGGCCAGGCTGCGGGCGGGGGGATCGTGGCTCGTCCCCCACCTCCAGGCCGCCTCGGCGGAGGGCGAGGCACTCCGGTTGCGCGTCGGGCCGGCCGGGCCGGCCTGGCTCGGCAAGACCGTCAGCGTGCACCTCGGCGAACCCGAGGGCAACGACGACGCTCTCGCCGTCCCCGTCATCTGGGAGGCGACCGGGCCGAGCGGGCTGTTCCCCCGCTTCGAGGGCCAACTACGCCTCAGTGCCCTCGACCCCGAACGAGCCGAGCTGCGGCTCTCGGGCCGCTACCGTCCACCCCTCGGGACCGCCGGGCAGGTGCTCGACGCGGCGGTGCTCGCCCACGTTGCCCACGCCACGATCCGCGCCTTGCTC
Organism: Actinomycetes bacterium; assembly: GCA_021809995.1. Classification (GTDB taxonomy): domain Bacteria; phylum Actinomycetota; class Acidimicrobiia; order Acidimicrobiales; family RAAP-2; genus JAJZJT01. The sequence continues at coordinate 1,001 of JAJZJT010000182.1, read as the reverse complement.
CGCCGGGTCGCCCGCGTCCTCGAGCAGGCACCGGACGAGCGACGCTCCCGGCGACCGCGCCCGCCCGAGCCGGTGCCTTCGTCGGCCGTTGGAGGCTCGCTCGCCAACATGCCCGCGTGTGCGGACACGTTCCCGACCGAGGGTGCGAGCAACCGCTTATCGTGGCAGAGCGGGGCATCCGGCACCGGACGTGCGCGTGACCGACGCTGAGAACGCCGCCTGGCGGCTGCTCGGGCACCACGCCGCGCTGCCCCACGTCAGATCGCGAAGAGCCGCTCATCCTGGGTCCCTTTGGCGGAGGCGGAGGCCCGCCTCCACGCCGATGGTGGCACCGGCGCGGTCCTGCGGGTAGCCGCCGCGGCACAAGACTGGCGACGGCACGAGGCTCGGCCGGTGTCGACGAGGCTGATGCCGTCGGAGAAGAAGGGGCGTCGAGCCAACATCGCGCGCCGCAAGCGGCACCGCAGGTGGGGCAGGTGGCCTACGCTCTCCCCCAGCCCGTCGGGAGCTGCCATCCGGCAGGCTTCTGCTGCCACCCAGACCGACCCGAGCTGCGTGATGACCGACCCCGCCCCAGGTACGTGAACGCCTCGAGCGCCCACGCCACCGCGCACACGGTACCCAGTGGGTTGATCGGGCCGAGCCGCGTCGTGCCTCCCCACGGCGCGGCGCTGGTGTTCGTGCCGGCCGATCCGCCACGCGCCGGCACCTTTGCGTGGTACGACCCGGCAGCGTTCACCGCCACCGCCACCACCGCCTCTCACGTCGACGGCACCGACACCATCGAGGTCGAGGTCGTCGTCCCGGCCGGCTCGCGGGTGCGGCGCCGACGCGTGGCGGCCAACGCCCTCGGGCTGCTCGACGCCATCGCCGTCCTGGGGGAGCTCGAGCGCCACGGCGACGGTGCGACGGCACCGTCGGGCGCCCTCGCCTGGGCCCGAGCCCTGACCGCCGGCCTCGGCCTCGTCGCCCGGGGGCGGTTGTACCCGACGGTCTCTGCG
>JAJZJT010000181.1 GCA_021809995.1 Actinomycetes bacterium | reverse complement strand
GGCGCCACGGGCCACCCGGCCCCGCCCCCGGACTGGCCCCGGCTCCCGGGCGGGCTCGTCCCCGCCCGACGGACGGGTCACGTCCCCACCGGGGGGCTCATTCCACGCCGGCCCAGGTGGCGGCTTCGCGCTTGTGGCGGCCGTAGTCGACCTTCCCCGACGGCGAGCGGCCGATCGTCTCGACGACGCGGACACGTTTGGGCGCCTTGTAGGAGGCCAGCTGGGCCTTGACGTGCTCGATGACGGCCTCGGGGGCCACGGTGTCGCCGGGGACGCCGGGCGCGAGCTCGACGACGGCCACGATCTCCTCGCCGAAGCGCTCGTTCGGGATGCCGACCGCCACGGCGTCGACGACGCCGTCGAAGGTCTTGACCGCCTCCTCGACCTCCTCGGGGTAGACCTTCTCGCCCCCGGTGTTGATGCACACCGAGCCCCGGCCGAGCAGGTGGATCGTCCCGTCCTCGGCCACCTCGGCGAAGTCGCCCGGCACCGAGTAGCGGACGCCGTCGATCACCCGGAAGGTGCTCGCCGACTTCGTCTCGTCCTTGTAGTAGCCGACCGGGATGCGCCCGCCGAGCGCCAGCACACCCACCGCGCCCGAGCCCGGCACGACGTCGCGGTCGTCCGCGTCGAGGACTCGGACCTCGGGCCCGAGGGTGAAGCGCGCCGTCCGGGCGGCACCGGTCCCCGACGACACCGACGAGCCCATGCCGAGGGCTTCCGAGGACGAGAAGGCGTCGACGAGCAACATGCCCGGGTGGTGCTTGAGCAAGCCCTGCTTGGTCTCCTCGCTCCACATCACCCCCGACGAGATCATCCCGACGAGGCTCGTGAGGTCCCACCGGCCCGGGTGGTCGTCGAGCGCGGCGAGGATGGGCTTCGCGAAGGCGTCGCCCACGATCACGAGGCCGTTGACCTGCTCGCGCTCGACGGTGTCGAGCAGCTCGACGGGGTCGAACTGGCGCGAGGCGAGGGTGACGACCCGGCCGCCCTCCGACAGGCTCTCCATGGCGCTGAAGCAGCCGGTTCCGTGCATGAGCGGGCAGGCGGGGAGGGTGGTCATCCCCCGCGTGCCGGTCGTCAGCTGAGCGTGCACGTCGGCGATCCCGGCCTCTTGGTCGTAGCGGCGGAAGCCTGCGGCGTTCATCCGGGCGAAGAGGTCGTCCTGGCGCCACATCACGCCCTTGGGCATCCCTGTCGTGCCGCCCGTGTAGAGCATGAGCAAGTCGTCGGGCCCGCGGCCCCAGGGTGCGCGGACCCGCCCCGCCGTCTGCGTGGAGACGGCATCCTCGTAAGGGACGGCCCACTCCGGGCATGGCCCCGACCCGTCGTCGACCCACAGCCAGCTCCGGACCCTCGGGACCTGGTCGCGGACCCTGCCGGCCCGCTCGGCGAACGCCCCGTGGAAGACGACGGCCACGGCGTCCGCGTTGTCCCACAGGTAGGCGAGCTCGGCGTCGGCGTAGCGGTAGTTCGTGTTGATCGGCACCAGGCTCACCTTGAAGGCGGCGAACGTCGCCTCCAGGTACTCGGGGCAGTTGGCGAGGTAGAGCGCCACCTTGTCCTGGCGCTCGACGCCGTGGTCGAGCAGCCACTGGGCGAGGCCGTCGGCCCTCCGGTCGAGCTCCCCCCACCGGAGCGTGCGGGCACCGTGGGTCAACGCCGGTGCGTCGGCCAGGTGGTCGGCAACGGCTTCCCACACGTCCGCGTAGTTCCATTCCGTCACGGCGGCTCCCCCGTCCATCCTCTGCTGTGAGCCCGCACGTCGCCGGGCGCCGGCTCGGTGCCGGGCCCCGGGGGGCGACCCGGGCTGGGCCCAGAGCCTACGCTGCTCGTCGTGGACTTCGCCCTTCCTCCTGAAGACGACCCCCGCCGACTGGCCGTGCGCTCGTGGCTCACCGCGCACCCGGACCCCTCGCCGCGCCAGCTGGCCGAGGCCGGCTACGTGGCTCCGCACTGGCCGCGTCCGTGGGGGCTGGCCGCCGACCCGGTCACCCAGCTCGTGCTGGACGACGAGCTCACGCGGGCCGGCGTCCGGCGCCCGAACAACCCGATCGGCATCGGCTGGGCCGGCCCGACGCTCGTGGCGGCGGGCACGCCCGAGCAGCAGGAGCGGTACCTGCCTCCACTGCTGGCCGGCGAGGAGTTCTGGTGCCAGCTCTTCAGCGAGCCCGGCGCCGGCTCCGACCTCGCCTCCCTCGCGACGCGGGCCACCCGAGACGGGGACGAGTGGGTCGTGAGCGGGCAGAAGGTGTGGACCTCCTACGCCCACGTGGCGGCCTTCGGCATCCTGCTGGCCCGTACCGACCCCGAGGCGCCCAAGCACCAGGGGATCTCGTACTTCATCTGTCCGATGCACGCGCCCGGCATCACGGTGCGTCCCCTCGTCGACCTCACCGGGATGCACACGTTCAACGAGGTCTTCTTCGACGAGGTGCGCATCCCCGCTGGCAACCTCGTGGGAGCGGAGGGGCAGGGGTGGTCGCTGGCGAAGGTGACCCTCGGCAACGAACGCGTCTCCCTGTCGGGGGCGGGGTCGCTGTGGGGGATGGGGCCGACGGCTGGCGATCTCGTCGAGCGGGTCCGGCGGCGCGGAGGGTGCGCCGACCCGGTGCTGCGCCAGCGGCTGGCTCGCGTGTGGACCGAGGGCGAGCTCCTCCGCCTGCTCCGCTTGCGGACCGTCTCCGCGGCCGTCTCCGGCCTGGCGCCGGGCCCGGAGGCATCGGTGCGCAAGGCGCTGGCCGACGAGCACGGCCAGCACGTCATGGAGCTGGCGGCCGACCTCGATGGCCTGGCCAGTCTGTCGGCCGCCGACGGTGAGGACGCCATCTGGCATCTAGGGCTGCTCTTCTCGTTGGCACTGACCATCGGCGGCGGGACCGCCGAGGTGCAGCGCAACATCATCGCCGAGCGGACCCTCGGGCTGCCCCACGATCCGCCGGCCTGATCCGCCGGGTCAGGCCGCCGGGTCAGGCCGGCGGGTCAGGCCGGGAGGGGACCGGCGTCCTCGTACCCCTGGCGGACGCCCCGGCCGGCCCGCCGGGTGAGCTGCTCGGGGTCGTAGAGCATCCAGTAGGCGTTCCGAGCGTGCTTGCGAGCCCGGTTGACGCACACCTCGGCCAGCTTGGCCGGGTCCTCCTCCTCGTTCTCGTGGACGAAGACCTCGAGGACGTGGGTCGAGGTGAGCAGCTGGGCGAGCATGATCCCCTGGGACGCCTCGTGGGCGCACACCTGGTCGATCGCCGCCTTGCCGGGCATGCCGAGGGCGACGACGATCCGGCAGCCGTCGAGCTCGACGAGGCGCTTGCACGCCACCCCGAGGTCCTTGAAGCCAGGGACCGTCCGGCGCACGACTTCGAAGCGCTCGCCGTAGCCGGGGCACGCCTCGAGCTCGCCGACCGCTTCGGCGCCCATGTCGTAGCGGGCGAACATGGTGTCGACCACCCCGATGCGATCCATGGTGGCGAGCCTATCGGCGCCCGCCGGGTCAGCGGGCCTCGACGAGGTCGAGGTAGGTGTCGTCCCAGTGGGTGACCACTTCGTCGGGCAGGAGCACGCAGTGCGTCGGTGCGAGCGCGGCGACGAAGGCGCGGTCGTGGCTGACGGCGACGACCGTCCCCGGCCAGGCGCCGAGCATCGTCCCCACCGCCTCGATGGACGGCGGGTCGAGGTTGTTGGTCGGCTCGTCGAGGACGAGGACGTTGGACCGGCCCGCCGCCAGCATGGCGAGGCCGAGCTTGGCCCGCTCGCCGCCCGACAGCGTGGCCGGGAGCTGGGCGGCGACGTCGCCACTGAGGCCGAAGGAGCCGAGCAGGGCGCGGCGCTCCGTCTCGGTGGTGAGCACGTGGTCGTCGACGTTGCCGAGCACGGTCGCGCCGAGGTCGACCTGCTCGTGGTCTTGGGCGAAGTAGCCGACGACGGCATTGGCGCCGAGCGCCACCTCGCCGTCGTCCGGCTGCTGGACACCGGCGAGGCAGCGGAGAAGGCTCGACTTGCCGGCGCCATTGCGGCCCACGACGACGACCCGGTCGCCCCGTCCGACGGCCAGGTCGAGGCCGGCGAGCACGACGAGGTTCCCGTAGCGGACCGAGAGCCGGCGGGCCTCGAGGGGAACGGAGCCCGAGCGGGGCGGCTCGGGGAGCCGGAAGGTCGCCGCCCGCTCCCGGACGGTCACCGCGGTCCGTTGGGCGGCGAGCCGGTCCACTCTGCGGTCGAGCGACTTGGCGATGCGAGCTCTCCGGTTCGTGCTGCCCCGCATGGAGTCGGCGAGCGACGACAGGCGGGCGATCTCGGCGGTCTCGTGGGCGGCGGCCCGTTCCTGCCGCTGGGTGTCGGCCTCGAGCTGGTCGAGGTACGACGAGTACGTACCGGCGAAGGCACGCAGGCGGCTGCCCGACAGGTGGAGGACCCTGGTGATCGAACGGTCGAGGAGCTTCAGGTCGTGGCTGACCAGGAGGATGCCGCCACGGAACCGTTCGAGCTCCTCGGTGAGCCAGCGCTTGGCTGGCCGGTCGAGGTGGTTGGTCGGCTCGTCGAGGACCAGTACGTCGGGCTGGTGGAAGAGGGCACGCACGAGGTCGACGCGTCGGCGCTGCCCCCCCGAGAGCCGGTCGATGTCCTCGAGGAGCAGGTCCTCGTCGAGCCCGAGCCCGGCGGCCAGGCGGGCCATCACGGACTCTGCCTCGTAGCCGCCCTGCTCGCGGAAGCGCTCCTCGAGGTCGGAGAAGCGGGCGATGTTCTCGGTCGAGGGGTCCTTGGCCATCTGGTCACGTGCGGCGCGCAGCTCGTCGTCGAGCACGTCGAGACCGCGGGCCGACAGCACGTGGGAGAACCCGGTGGGCTCGAGACCGAGGCCTCCGTCGACGGGGACCTGGGGCAGGAACCCGACCGTGCCGGCGAGGCGCACGTCGCCCGTGGCGCGGACCGCGGACGACGCGTCCCCGACGAGCACCGACAGGATGGTGGACTTGCCTGCGCCGTTGCGGCCCACCAGGCCGACCTTGTCGCCGGCACCGACGGTGAACGACGCGTCGGTGACGAGCGCGCGCCCGCCGATCTCGACGGTGAGGTTCGATGCGGTGATCATGGCGAAGAAGAGGCGGTGGCGGGACGCGGGCCGAGGGTCATCCGCCGGAGGCGAGCTCGTCGCCTCCCTCGGGCGGGGTGGGGTCGTCGGCGCGGGCGAGCCACCCGGGCGGCAGCTGTACCGGACGGGGGCCACCGGTGTGCCCCCGGGGCACCCGCACCGCCTCGCGGGGGAGCCGGAGGGTGGGGTCGAGCCGGCCGAGGAGCTCGTCGAGCTCAGCCAGGTCGTCGACGAGGCCGAGCGCCCGTCGGCACGCGCCGCCCACCGGGTAGCCAGTCAGGTACCACGCCGTGTGCTTGCGGAACTGGCGGAGCCCGAGCGCCTCGCCGAAGGCGTCGGCCAGCAGCTCGGCGTGGCGGCGCATGACGGCCACGACCTCGCCGAGCAGTGGTGGTGGGCAGACGTCACGGGCTGCCCAGGCGTCCGCCAGGTCGCGGAAGAGCCACGGGCGACCGAGGCAGCCGCGCCCGACGACGACGCCGTCGCAACCCGTCTCGGCCACCATCGCCAGGGCGTCCGCTGCCTCCCAGATGTCCCCGTTGCCGAGCACCGGCACGGGGGCGACGTCAGCGACGGCGGCCTTCAGCTCCCTGATCGCCGACCAGTCGGCGTGACCGCTGTAGTACTGCTCGGCTGTGCGGGCGTGGAGGGCAACGGCCGAGGCGCCGGCGTCGGCAGCAGCCCGGCCTGCTGCGGCGAACGTCCGGTTGGCGTCGTCGACGCCGAGGCGGAGCTTGATGGTCACCGGGACCGTCCCGGCGGCTCGCACGGCCGCGGCGACGATGGAGCCGAGGAGGACGGGCCGGGCGACGAGGGCCGCGCCACCGCCCCGGCGGGTCACCTTGGCGGCGGGGCACCCGAAGTTGAGGTCGATGTGGTCGACCCCGACCTCGTCGACCAGCCGGCGGACGGCGGCGTCCATCACCCGTGGGTCGACCCCGTAGAGCTGGACACTGCGGACCGGCTCGTCGTCGGCGAAGGTGGCCATCCGGAGGGTCTTGGTGTTCCCCTCCACGAGCGCACGAGCCGTCACCATCTCGCTCACGTACAGCCCTGCCCCGTAACTTCGGCACAGCCGGCGGTAGGCGACGTTCGTCACCCCGGCCATGGGGGCGAGCACCACCGGAGGGTCGACGGTGACCGGCCCGACGACCAGCGGGCCGCTGGCGCGCCGCCCGGCCGGGGGCCCGGCGC
>JAJZJT010000180.1:5576-6285 GCA_021809995.1 Actinomycetes bacterium | reverse complement strand
GCGAGCAGGCCATCCGCCCCGCGGTCGTGAACCGCAAGGTCTGGGGCGGCAACCGCACCTGGCGAGGAGCCGCCACCCAGGGCCGGATCATGAGTGCGCTCCGGACTGCCACCCAGCAGGGCATCGACCCGATCGACTTCCTCATCCGGCTCGCCCGTGCACCCGATCCCGGTGCCGTCAGCCTCTTTGCCTGAGTTCGGCACCGCCATCACGGCTCATATGCCGATGAACGGCCGGTCACGCCCCGCTATCCAAGTACGCCGAGGCGAGCACCGCGCCCGAGCCGACGCCCGAGCAAGTAGTCGACCTCTGCGGTAACGGGAGCCGGGACTACAAGCTCGCCTGGCTCCTCTCGCAGTACCGCCTCTACAGCCGAACGCAGGCGGTCGCGCCGATCTGCGACCGCGATAAGAGGAGCGGCGTCGAGGACGACCGTCAACCGCCGAAGCCCTCGAGCAGCACACCCTCCGGGACATCGGCGATGGAACCACCGGGACCATCGGCGATGCCGATGAGCGCGAAGTTCCTGTCCCCTTTACGTTCGGGCTCGTAGAGCCGGAACGCCCGGCGAATGACCTCTGCCTGAGACGTCCCCTCGCGGTCGGCGAGCGCGGCAAGTCGAGCAATTTCTTCCGAGGCCAGGTAGACACTCGTCTTGTGCACCTACGTAGGGCATCATATAGGGCACTCGATCAGTGGGCCGTAGAGG
>JAJZJT010000180.1:0-5566 GCA_021809995.1 Actinomycetes bacterium | reverse complement strand
CAGGATGACGACAGCTCGAAACGTGAAGTGGACCCCACGTAAAACGTGAAGACCTCTCAGTGGGCCGTAGAGGACTCGAACCTCTGACCCCTTGCGCGTCATGCAAGTGCGCTACCAACTGCGCCAACGGCCCGTGGCCCGGCAGGTTAGCACCTGCCCGCCCTGACCGGTCGCCCGAGTCGGCCCGCACGGGGACGGGCTCAGCTGGTCAGCGGTCGGGACGCCGGAACCGGTGGGTCGGCCGGCAGGTCGCGGCTCCAGGCGAAGAGCGCCTCGGAGGCCCTGTGGACTGACGCCGTCCAGCTGGCTGCCACGTCGTCGTCGGCCCGGTCGCTCACGTACTTGGCGCAGAGGAACGGCACGTCGAACGCCGCGCACACGCGGGCGAGGGCGAACGCCTCCATGTCGACGAGGTGGGCACCGAGGCCGGCGATCCGCCGGCCCTCGGCCGCTTCGGTGACGACGCGGTCGCCGGTGGCGACGACCGTGCCCGAGCCCGTCCCCAGGTCGAGCCGTTCGGTCGGCCGCTCGCCGGTCAGCTGCTCGAGGCTCAGCGCGTCGAGGTCATGCTGGATGCACCCCCCGACCAGCTGGAGCCCCTCGTAGCCGTCGAGGAGCGCGCCGGCGGTCCCCACGTTGACGACCACGTCAGGGCGGTGCGCACTGAGCGCCCGGGACAGCCCCACGGCCGCGTTGAGCTTGCCGCAGCCGGTCACCAGGACGGGCACGTCCTCGAAGGCGGCCACCTCGACGGCGAGGGCGGCGACGAAGAGGACCGGCCCGAGGCCGTGTCCGTCGGGCGGTCCGGTGCCGACGGAGCGATGCCGGGGAGCGGGTGTGGACGGCACGTCGAGCCTCGGCCGGCTCAGCTCGCCGGGGCGGTGCTGCGCCGACCGAAGCGCGCCGCCCGCGTGGCCGACAGCAGCGCGGCCACCACCATCATGCTCATCGAGGCGTAGAAGGCCGAGTGGAGGCCGGTGGTGAACGCCGCGGCCGCCCTGCCGTGGAGCGACGTCGAGCCGACGAAGATGGCGAAGGCCAGGTGGCGGGGGATCGAGCGCGAAGCGATCAGGATCGCCACCGAGAAGGAGAACACCATCCCGACGTTGGCGAACGTCCGGAGCATCCCCGACGAGATGCCGAAGACCTCGGGGGGCGACGCCTTCATGACGGCGGCACTGTTGGCGGGGAAGAAGAAGCTCCCCCCGATGCCGTTGATGACGCTGGCGACCACGACCAGCCACAGGCCGGTGGTGAGCCCCAGGTGGGCATAGACGAGGAGGGCGACGACCTGCACGGCCAGCCCCGCCGTTGCCGGCACGACCGGTCCGACCTTGTCGGCGAGGCGACCCGAGACGGGACCGAGGGTGCCGCCGATGACGTAGCCGGGGACGAGCAGCAGCGACGCGTGGATGGGGGAGAGCCCCCGGGGACCCTGGAGGTACATGATCACCAAGAAGAGCACCGCAAAATTGCCGAGCCCTTGGAAGAGCGAGGCGAGGAGCGATGGCGTCATCGTCGGCACCTTGAAGAGCGACAGGTGCACCATCGGCTCGCGCTGGACGGCCTCGATCCAGACGAAGGCGGCGATGAGCACGACCCCGCCGATGAGGTAGCCGGCGACCGAAGCGTCGAAGCTCTTCGTGGCGAGCCGGGTCATCGCCCACAGGACCCCGAAGAGCCCGAGCCCGAGGGTGACCATGCCCGCGGGGTCGAGGCGGTGGCTCCGGCGCTCGGACCCCTCGTGGAGCACGCGGAAGGCGAGCAGGACGGCGGCGAGGCCGATGGGCACGTTGATCCAGAAGATCCACCGCCACGACAGGTACGTGACGATGGCCCCGCCGAGGACGATGCCGACCACCGCCCCCATGCTCCAGCCGACGGCGTTGTAGCCATAGGCCTTGCCACGCTGGTGGACGGGGAAGAGGTCGGCGATCACCGCTCCGCTGTTGGCCGTCACGAAGGCGCCGCCCACGCCCTGGAGGAGCCGGAACCCGATGATCGACGCCTCGTTCCACGACAGGGCGCACAGGGCGGACCCGGCGATGAAGAGGAGGAAGCCCGCTTCGTACATCCGGACCCGGCCGAACATGTCCCCGAGGCGACCGACCTGGGTGGCCAGGAGCGTGATGACGAGCAGATAGCCGATGATGACCCAGATCACCGAGGCCAGGGCGATGTGCAGGTCCTTCTCGAGGGCGGGCAGCGCCAGCACCACGATGGTCGTGTCGACCGCAGTGATGAGCACGCCGGTCATCACGACCAGGAGCGCTAGCCCGGTGCGAGTTTGCGGGGCCTCTCCGACGCGGGGCTCGGTCCTCGTGGCAGGTGTCGCTTTCATCAGGTCTCCTGGTGGCGTCGGTCGTGACACCGTCGGCGTCGGTCGAGCGCAGTGGTGGGCACGGGAGCCTGCGAGCGTGCCTGGGCGGCACCCTCGGGCCCCCCATCGAGCTCCCGCGGGCCGCGCTCCTCGATGCTACGGGCCTGGCCCACCCTATCGGCGGGCGACCGCACCCCTGGCGGTCGCACGCGTCCCGTCGGGCGCAACCCGCTCATCGCCGCCGGAGCACCACCCAGGTGAACGGTTGCACGGAGCCGAAGGGGGTCAGGTGCTCTTCGCGCTCGGCATGCACGAGGTCGAAGGCCGCGTCGAAGCAGGTGGCGAGCTCGTCGGCATCGTAGCGGGAGGTTGGGAGGCCGGAGCACTGGGTCGGGCCGTCTGCGGCGAACGTGGCGAGCACGACCACGCCGGCGGGGACAGTCGCGTCGGCGGCGGCCTCCACGTAGCGGGACCGCTCGACAGGGTCGACGAGGAAGTGGAAGACGGCCCGATCGTGCCACGCGGCGAAGGTCCTCCCTGGTCGCCACGAGCGGACGTCGGCGCACGTGTAGGTGACCGCCCCGGCGTCACCGGAGAGACGCTCGCGCACCTTGGCGAGCGCGGTCGCCGCGACGTCGAGCACGGTCAGGTCGTGCCAGCCGGCATCGAGCAATCGGTCGACGAGGGGCGAGGAGCCCGCGCCGACGTCGACCAGACCTGCGTGCGTCGGGGCCCACGCCTCGAGCAGGCGCAACGAGGAGGCGGGTTCGGCGCGGAACCAGCTCACCTCGTCATCGGCCTTGGTCGCGTGGAGCTCCTCCCAGTGGCGGCCCACGTCCTCCATGCGCAGCGATGCTACCGACTGGTCCGGCTTCGCCACGCTGGGCGAGACGCGGCCTGCCCGCCCGCGTCTGGATCCTGCGACGAGCGGGCCGGTGCGGCACGGACGGCGGCGAGGCCCGGTCGGGTCTGCAGCGCGGCTCCGGGCATGGGCGCCCGGGACCTTCGGCACTACTGGGCCCGGCCGGCCCGGCGCGAGCGTGGACAGGGATCCGGTGCCGACGCCGCGTCGCACGTCGGGCCGGGTCCCCGGGCGTCGTCGAGCGCGGACGCTGCGTCGGTGACCGCTCGCGGGCAGCTCGCAGGGAGACAGGCGCCGGGGGAAAGGAGGAGCGATGGTGCTCGCGGCATGCGAGCGGCCGGAGCACGACTGGCCGCGTCGGTGGGGACGGCGCTTCGACGGGGGCGGGCCTCGTCGGTTCGGGCGGCTCGCCGACGTGGCCGCCGACACGCAAGGGTGGTTCCGGGTCGAGGAGATCGAGGAGGACGGCGCGCTCGTCGTGCGGGCCGAGCTCCCCGGCATCGACTCCGACAAGGACGTCGAGGTGTCGGTGTCGGCTTCGGCGCTGCACATCGAGGCGCGCCGCGAGCAGCTCGGCGAGGCCGAGCGGCAGGGGGTCGTGTGGAGCGAGTTCCGCTCTGGCGAGCTGCGCCGCGACCTCGCGCCGGTCGACGGAGCAGGCGAGGACGCGGTGGGCGCCTCCTGCATGGACGGCATCCTCGGGGCGCGCGTCCCGCTCCCGGCGGCCGAACGGCGCGGCGGAGCCGATGCCCAGGGCGGGTGACTGCAGTGCTCAGTGCCGATCGGCCCTACGGCGGCGGTGGCAGGTGGCGTTGGATGGAGGCAGGTCCACGAGACGGAAGAGGGAGCCACGAGGCTGAGAGGCCGGGCGTGCCCAGTGCGGCTGGCGCTCCTGGCGACCCCCACCACCTGATCCGGGCAATGCCGGCGAAGGGAGACCGCCCCGTGGACCAGCAGCGTGGTGGACGGCCGGGCGGGCACGTCGCTGCGGCGAGGGCACGGTGCCCCTCGGCACCCGCCGCGTCGGGCTGTGGCGCACGGAGCCTGCGGGGCCTGCGGGGCGTGCGGAGGTGTGGCGGAAGTCCCTGGAGGGCGCCCGTGCTCGATGCGTTACGCGGGCGTGTCGCCGAAGATGCCGACGCCGTCGCCGGTCTCGAGGCCACCTTGAGGGCGCTCGGCGACGACCGGCTCGGTCTGGTGGCGTTCGAGACGGGCTTCGCCGCTCCGGGCGGGCGCTGCGACACCTTCGGGGTGCTCGCCACCGCCAGCGAGGGGGCCTGTCCCCGGTGCGATGCAGTCCTGGAGCTGGTCCCGAACGTGGCCGGCGGTGCTCTGGGTCGTCCCGCTCTGGCTGATCGTGCTCCTCGTGGCGTGGGCGAGCCGCCGGAGCCAGGGCCGGATCGCCGGCATGGCCAACTGGTCGCGCTCGAAGGCGAAGGTACACGTCGCCGAGCGCCCGAAGACGACCTTCGACGGCGTCGCCGGGTACACGAGCGTGAAGGGGGAGCTCCGCGAGGTCGTCGAGGTCCTGAAGGACGCGGAGCGCGTCGCGGGCATCGGTGCCCGGACCCCCAGGGGCGAGTTGCCCGTCGGGCCGCCGGGTAGAGGCAAGACGTTGGTGACGCGGGCCATCGCCGGGGAAGCGGGGCTCGGCGGTGGGCACCACGAGCGTGAGCAGACGCGCAACCAGCTGGTCTCGGAGATGGACGGGTTCGAGGCGGACGAGGGCATCATCGTGCTGGCGGCCACCAACCGGCCCGACATCCTCGACCCCGCCCTCCCGCGGGCCGGCCGCGTCGACCGCCAGGTCGTCTTCCGCCTGCCCCCGCTCGAGGGACGTCGGGCGATCCTCGACGTGTACGCCCGCGGCAAGCGGGTCGACCCCGACGCCGACCTCGACACCCTCGCCCGGGGCACCCTGTCCACAACGTCTCGGTGCTCCCGACCGTGATGGCACTCGGGGCGACGGAGCAGCTGGCGACCGAGGAGCGCCAGCTCCGGCGGCGACCGGTCCTCGATGACGCGCTGGCCGTCCGACTGGGGCGGCCGGGCGGCCGAACGGCTCGTCTTCGGCGTGGTCTCGACCGGCGCCCAGGACGACCTGACTCTGCCGCCGCCCTGCCAGAGCCGTCCAGGACGCCTGATGGACCGGCTCCGCAGCCCACCGCCGGGACGGCGGTGTGGCGGCTGGCGGTGCCGTCGGGTGGTGGACGTGTGACGGTGGCATGGAGGTGCGGGCCGACCCTCGTCCTCGAGTGGCCGCGCCTCGCCGGCCCGACACCACCCCGGGCGCACTCGCCGGCGGGGCGGTCCGGCGGGCGGTCCGGCGGGCGGACCTGCCGATCGGCACTGGGCCGGCTGTCGCGGGCGGCCCGACACTGGGG
>JAJZJT010000179.1 GCA_021809995.1 Actinomycetes bacterium | reverse complement strand
CCAGAGCGGTCGCGGCAGCGGCTGCGGTGGTGGTGGCGGCCACGGTGCTCGCCGGGTGCGGCAACGCCGGCACGCAGGCCGTCTCGCACGCCGGGGGCACCGACGGCGTGACGGCCACCACGATCCGGGTTGGCTCGCTCGCCTCGTCGAGCGGGATCGCCGCGGCCGACTTCGCCCCGGTCGTGACCGGTGCCCGCGTCTACTTCGACCAGCTCAACGCCGCGGGTGGGGTCGACGGTCGCAAGATCGTCTACTCGCCGAACATCGACGACGGCACGTCGCCCTCGGGCGATACCGCCGGGGCCGAGCAGCTCGTCGCCGACAAGGTGTTCGCCGTCGTGGGAGTGGGCACGCCGTTCTTCACAGGCTCCTCGGTCCTGCGCTCCCACGCCATCCCCACCTTCGGCGTGCAGGAGAACACGAACGCGCAGTGGGCCGGGCCGACGATGTTCGGCGTGGGCGGCTCCTACGTCGACTTCACCGCGCCCATCCCGCAGGCCGCCTATGTCGCCGAGCGCAACGGGGACACCCGGGCGGCCGTGCTCGCCTACAACGTGTCCCAGTCTTCGCAGGGGTGCGTGGGGATCACCAAGGCCCTGCAGCAGTACCACATCGCCACGCCGGTCATCGACATGTCCATCCCCTACGGGGCCGCATCCCTCGACGCCGACGTGACCCGCATGCAGCAGGCGGGGGTGGACTTCGTCGCCAGCTGCATGGACGTGACCGGGAACATCAAGCTGTCCGAGACCCTCCAGCAGCACGGGATGGGCAAGGTGACCCAGTTCTGGCTCGACGGCTACGACCAGCAGGTGCTCAGCCAGAACGCTTCGGCGATGGAGGGCGTCTACCTGATGCTCCAGCAGACCCCCTTCGAGGTGAGCAAGCTCTTCCCCGGCCGCTACCCGGGCATCGACGCGTTCAACAAGGCACTGGCCAGGTTCGCCCCGGGCACCTCGCCGAACGCCACGGCGCTCGCCGGCTGGGTGAGCGCCGACCTGTTCGTCGCCGGCCTCAAGAAGATCGGCCGTGACGTCACCCGGAGCCGGTTGGTTGCGGCGATCAACTCGCTCACCGACTACACGGCACACGGAGCCATCGCCCCGGTCGACTGGAAGGTCGCGCACACGGGGCTGACGCCGCTCGACTGCACGACCTACGTGCAGGTGCGCCACGGCGCCTTCGTGCCCGTCTACGGCACCAAGCCCAGCGTCTACACGTGCTTCTCGCAGAAGCCGAACCCGTCGGGCAAGGTCGTCCCGCTCCCGCTGCCGCGAGGGGTGCCCGGCAGTTGACCACACTGCTCGACTACGCCATCCCGGGCGTCCCGTTCGGGTGCGTCTTCGCGCTGATGGCGGTCGGGCTCGTCCTCACCTACAAGGCCTCGGGCGTCTTCAACCTCGCCTTCGGGGCTCAGGCGTTCGTGTCGTCGCTCGCCTTCGTGTCCTTCGTCGCCGATGGCTGGCCGCGCTGGCTCGCCGGACTGGTCGCCATCGTGGTCCTCGGCCCCGCCCTCGGCCTGGTCCTCGACCGCGTGCTGTTCCGGCGGGTGCGCACGGCGTCGCCGCTGGTCAAGCTGGTTCCCGCCCTCGGCCTGCTCATCGCCCTGCCCCAGGTCGCCCTCATCGTGGCCGGCTCGGCTCCCGACATCGCACCGCCGTCGCTCTTCTTCGACGCCCAACGCGTCTACCTGCACGTCGCGTCGGTCCCCATCAGCGGGCTGGAGCTGTCGGTGACCGTGGCGACCGTGGCCGTCGTGATCGCACTGGTGGCCGTCTTCCGCTTCACCCCCATCGGGCTCGAGATGCGCGCCGTGGTGGAGAGCCCGCGCATGACCGAGCTCGCCGGTGTCAACGCCGGGCTGGTCAGCGCTTTCGCCTGGGTGCTCTCGAGCTGCCTCGCCGGCCTCGCCGGCGTCCTGCTCGCTCCGCTGTACGCCCAGCTCGACTCCCAGAACTACACGGTCCTGCTCGTCTGGGGCATCGCCGCCGCCGTCGTCGCCCGGTTCGCCAGCTTGCCGGTTGCCCTGCTCGGCGGCATCGGCCTCGGGATCGGCCAGCAGGTGCTGGCGGGCTACCTGCCTGCCGGCATCCTGGCGACGGGCCTGCGGCCGTCGCTCCCGTTCTTCGTCCTGCTCGCCTTCCTGCCCTTCGCGCGTCAGCGCCAGGTCGACGACCCCCTCGCCGGCTGTGACCCGCCGCCCACCGCCCTGGTCGGGGAGGCCACGGGGTACCGCTCCGCCAACCTGCTGGCACCGTCGGGCGGCGACGGCGCCGGCCATGCGGTCGCCGGGTGGCACCGCGCCCTCCAGGCTCGCGCCGACCGAGGCGCCGGCGTGCCGAGCGCCGGTGCGCACGGTGTGGTCGATCGGTTGGCGAGCAGGCCGACGCTGGTCGTCGCCTGGGCGGTTGGCGGGCTCGCCGTCCTCTCCGCCCTGACGTGGGTGCCCAACGTCTGGCTGGTGACCATGACGCAGGGGATCGCCTTCGCCGTGATCTTCGTCTCGCTCACGCTGCTGACCGGGATGTCCGGCCAGATCTCGCTGTGCCAGGCGAGCTTCGCCGGCCTGGGCGGCTTCGTGGCCGGCCAGCTGGCCGACCACTTCGGCACCTCCGTGCTGGTCGGCATGGTGCTGGGTGGCGCCGTCGCCGCCGTGCTGGGGGTGGTCGTGGCCCTGCCCACGCTGCGACTGGCTGGGCTGCCGCTCGCCCTGGCGACGCTGGCGTTCGCCCTCCTCGCCGACAACATCCTGTTCCCGAACAGCTGGGTCGGCAACGGAGCGACCGGCGTCACCGTCCCACGGCCCCAGCTCGGTCCGATCGGCTTCAACGGGTCGCGCTCCTTCTTCGTGCTCGCCCTCGTCGTGCTCGCCCTCGTCGCCGCGCTCGTCCGGACCGTCGGCCAAGGGCGCATGGGCCGTCTGCTCGCAGCCATGCGAGGCAGCGAGCTCGCGTCGGTCTCGACCGGGATCGACGTCCACCGGCTGCGGGTCGTCGCCTTCGCGCTCTCGGCGGGACTGGCCGGCGTCGGCGGTGCGCTCTACGGCTCGCTCGAACGGTCACTGTCGCCCGACGCCTTCAACTACCAGCTCTCCCTCGTGTTCCTCGTGGTCGCTGCCATCGTGGGGCTCGGCTCGGTGTCCGGTGCCGTCGTCGCCGGGCTCGTCTTCACGGCCCTCCAGACGGAGGTGGCGACGTTCCCCCCACGCTTCTCGGGGCTCCTGCCGGTCGTGTTCGGGCTGGCCACCCTCAGCTACACCCGCCACCCCGAGGGCATCGTCGACTTCCTCGGGGGTGGCGTGCTGCGCGCGCTCGGCCGACGCCGACAGGGTGCGGCGGGCGCCGGAGGAGGAGATGGCCCGGGCGCGGGTCCGGGACCGGCCGATCGGTCGTCCGCGCGGACCGCGGCACGCTCGGCCGTCGCGACCGGCGAGGTCGCCGTCCCCGAGGGCGGTGGGCGGTCGTGAGCGACCTGCTCGTGGCCCGGGGGATCTCGAAGTCCTTCGGAGGCGTCGTGGCCCTGAGCGAGCTCGACTTCGAGGTGGCGGCGGGCGAGGCGGTCGGCATCGTCGGGCCGAACGGTGCCGGGAAGACGACCCTGTTCAACTGTCTCCTCGGTGTCATCCCTCCCGACACGGGCACGGTGCTCTTCGACGGTGAGCGGATCGACCGGCTCCCCGTGTGGCGACGCAGCCGGCTCGGGATCGGCCGCACCTTCCAGCGCGTGGAGCTGTTCCACGGCATGACGGTGGCCGACCACCTGCTGGTGGCTGCCCAGGCGCGGGCCACGGGCCGTCCGCACGTCCGCGACCTGCTGCGCAGAGGAGGTCCGGGCGAGGAGGAGATGGCCGCCGTCGCCTCGATGCTCGCCCTCCTCGGCCTCGAGGACGTCGCTGATCGGCCCGTCGACGGCCTGAGCCTCGGGCACGCCCGTCTGGTCGAGCTCGGGCGCGCCCTGATGGCCGCGCCGCGCCTGCTCATGCTCGACGAGCCGTCGTCGGGCCTCGACGTGCGCGAGACCGAGCGACTGGCCGGGATCCTCGACGACGTCCGGCACCGCCAGGGCACGGCCGTGGTGCTGGTCGAGCACGACCTCGAGCTCGTCGAGGAGGTGGTGGACCGGCTCTGCGTCCTCGACTTCGGCAAGATGATCGCCGTGGGATCGGTGGACGACGTGATGGCGAACGCCGAGGTCCGCCGGGCGTACCTCGGCTCGAGCGCGTGAGCACGGCGTCCCAGGCCGACCCGGTGCTCGTCCTCGAGGGGGTGAGCGCGTCCTATGGCCCCTACCGCGCCCTGTTCGACGTGAGCTTCTCGGTGCCCGCTGGCGCCGTAGTGGCGCTGGTGGGGGCGAACGGCGCCGGGAAGTCGACGGTGGCTCGGGTCGCTTCGGGTCTCGTGCCAGCGTCAGCCGGCCGGGTGCTGCTCCGGGGCCACGACGTCACCCGGCGCCGGGCGTTCGAGATCGCCCGCATGGGCCTCGCCCATGTCACCGAGGGTCGGTCGGTCTTCGGCTCCCTCACCGTCGAGGAGAACCTGACGCTCGCCTTCCGGCGGGCGCTCGGGCACGGTGGCGTCGCCGACGCCCTGGCGCGGGCCTACGAGGTGTTCCCCCGGCTCGGCGAGCGTCGGGGACAGCTGGCAGGCACGCTCTCCGGCGGTGAGCAGCGGATGCTCGCCCTCTCCCGCGTCCTCGTCCTGCGCCAGGACGTCCTCGTCGTCGACGAGCTGTCCCTCGGGCTGGCACCGGTGGTCGTCGACGAGGTCTACGAGGCGCTCGGCACGGTGCGGTCGGGGGGCACGGCGCTCGTCCTGATCGAGCAGCACGTCAACAGGGCGTTCACGATCGCCGACGGCGTCGTCGTCCTCCACAAGGGCCGTGTCGCCTACGACGGCGACGTCGCCGGCGCCGCGGCTCGTCTCGACGAGCTGGTCCTCGGGGGGCCGCCCGCGGCCGCGCCGTGACGCGGCGCGCTACACGCTGTTGCTCGCGTCAGCGTCAACCGCGCGACGTGGCGAGCGCGGAGGACTAGAAGAAGCTGAACGGCGGGATGCCCGGGGACGCGTCCTTGAACAGGTCGCCCTTGGCCGCGGCCAGCTCGGTGGGGGTCCACATCGAGTCGCGGTGGAGCTCGCCGACGGGGTGGAAGCCGCCCATCACCCACACATTGCCCCCGAAGACGACGAAGTTCTGCCCGGTGACGTCGGCGGCCTCGTCCGAGGCGAGGAAGCCGACGAGCTGGGCGACGTTCCTCGGGTCCCACTCGTCGAAGTCCTTGTCGGCCTTGGCCATCTCGCCGAAGAGGTTCTCGGTCATGCGGGTCCGGGCACGTGGCGAGATCGAGTTGACGGTCACGCCGTAGCGCTCGAGCTCGCGGGCGAGCACCCAGGTCATCGAGGCGATGCCGGCCTTGGCCGCCGAGTAGTTCGCCTGGCCGGCGTTGCCGAAGAGCCCGGCCTCGGACGACGTGTTGACGATCCGCCCGTGCACGTCCTCGCCCGCCTTGGCGAGGCCGCGCCAGTGGACGGCGGCATGGTGCGCCATGGCGAAGTGCCCCTTCAGGTGGACGCGGATGACGTCGTCCCAGTCGGACTCCTCCATGTTGAAGCTCATCTTGTCCCGGAGGATGCCGGCGTTGTTGACCAGGATGTCGAGCCGTCCGAAGGTGTCGAGCGCCTGGTCGACGAGCGCCTTGGCGCCCTCCCACGAGCTGACGTCCGACGCGTTGACGGCACCGTCGCTGCCTCCGGCCCGGATGAGGTCGACGACCTCCTCGGCGGGATGCCGGTCGCCGCCCTCGCCCTGAAGCGACGCGCCAACGTCGTTCACGACCACCTTGGCGCCCTCGGACGCGAGGAGCAGGGCTTCTTCGCGCCCGATGCCCCGGCCGGCCCCCGTCACGATGGCCACCTTTCCGTCGAGCAGTCCCATGGTCTCCTCCTGCGTGCGTCGAACGGTGCGACCGTCCCCCGGACCCCCCGGCACACCCCTGTTCGTTGACGGCGGGGCGGAACCCGGGAAGCATTGCCGAAACATCCGGGCTCCGGCAAGGCCGCCGGGGCGGTCGACCCGGGGCCCCGACCGGCAAGGCCGCCGGGGCGGTCGACCCGGGGCCCCGACCGGCAAGGCCACCGGGGTGGTCGACCCGGGGCCCCAGTGAGGGAGAGAGTAGGGAGCCATGCCGACGGGACGTATCGACGGAGCGTCGCGAGTCGCCCTGGTCACCGGCGGCGGGCGGGGGATCGGCCGGGCAGTCTGCCTGGCACTTGCTGCCGTGGGCTGTGACGT
>JAJZJT010000178.1:594-6327 GCA_021809995.1 Actinomycetes bacterium | reverse complement strand
CAGGCCAGCGGGTCGGCTGCCGCCTCCTCGTAGATCCCCGGCTGGGCGTTCGCCTGGGCGGCGAAGCCGGCCGGGGGCGGGAACTGGCGGGTCTCGTGGAGCAGGGCGGAGAGCGCAGGGCCCGTGTTCTCGGCGTTCGTGTCGGTCATCGTGGTGGTCCTTCCCCCTCGGTCGTTGCCAGGTGCGTATCGGTCGTACGGCGGTGCGCCGGCTCAGCGGTTCAGCGCTCCGATGGGCAGGACGACCTTGCCGAACGTCTCGTTCGTCACCCCGGCGAACGAGGCATACCATGCTGCGGCCGCGGTGGCGATCCCGAACCATCCGCCGGCCTTCACCAGGCCGGTCATCGACTGGAAGTTCCCAATTGTCAGCAGGACGAACGTCACGGCCAGCAGGGCGAACACGGCGACCAGGACGACCGACAGCCGGAACGTCGAGATGAGCATGTAGGCGGTGAAGATGGTCCAGCCCAGCAGGAACACGCCCACGACGGTCGGTGCATCCGCCTTGGCCACCCCGGGCATGACGAACTTCACGAGCACGTAGTAGGCGATCCAGAAGGCCCCGTACGAGGTGAAGGCGAGGGCACCGAACGTGTTGCGCCGGGCGAACTCCCACATGCCGGCGAACACCTGCGCAGCCCCGCCGTAGACGAGGGCGAGGGCAAGTGCGGCGCTCGCCGCAGGTCCCCAGATGTCGGCGTTCGAGACGCTCAGCGCGAACGTGGTCATGGCGAACGCCGCCAGTCCCAACGGTCCGGGGTCGGCCACCCGGTGGGCAGGCGGCGGTGCGGTGTCGCGGACCGTCGGCGAGTCGTTGCTCATGATGTTCCCTCCCCTGGACGTACTGCATTCCTGCCGTGATCGTGCAGATCGGCTGGCCCCGTGGCAAGGACACCGGCGGGTAACTCTTCGAGCGGCGGCGCCCGCACGACGAACGGTCGGCCCCGCACGACGAACGGACCAGCGGCACGGACCGGAGGTCGGCCACCGGGGTGACCGCCGATGCCCTGTGGCATGCTGGCCGGGAAGTCGAGCTCGCCCGATGGGGGGGCGTCCTCGCCGCTGTGGGCTGCCGCCCGAACCGGACCGGTGCCAGTGGTCAGGAGATCGTGACAGAGCTGCTGTGGCTTGCCGTGGCCGGCATGGTGGTGCTGCTGGGCGTGGTCCTGGGCTTCGTCGTCCGCGGCGAGCGCAGGTTGGGCACGCCCGCCCAGCGCGCCGGGTACGCCACCCTGAGGACGGCGAACCTCCTGGCGCCCGCCCTGCGGGGCGGGCTCCACGGCGCGAGCTCGGGAAAGGTCATGGCACACCTGCAGTCCCTGCTCGGAACGCCCGGGGTGCTGGTGGCCGATCTGGCCGGCGTGATCGCCGCCGACGGCGTCGACGAGGCCCACCAGGCGTTGCTGGCAGACCCGGCCGCACGGGCCGTCGGGACGGGTGAGCCCCAGGTGCTGGTGGCCTCCGACCTCGCCTGCTCCCGTGGCGCCACTTGTGCGCTCCAAGCTGCGGTGGTGGTGCCCTTGGCCGTGGACGGCACGGTGGTGGGCGCACTGGTTGCGGCCGGTCCCTCGGCCCCGGCCGGTCTTCTCCGGCTGGCCAGTGAGGTTGCCCAGTTCATCACCACTCAGCTCGAGCTGGCCGAGCTCGACCGATCGCGCCGGAGGGCCGCCCAGGCCGAGCTGCGGTTCCTACGGGCGCAGATCTCTCCGCACTTCATCTACAACGCCATCACCGCCATCGAGTCGTTCGTGCGCACCGATCCCGACCGGGCCCGCGCGCTGTTGGTCCAGTTCGCCGACTTCACCCGCTACAGCTTCAGAGGACGCGACCAGTTCGTCACCGTGGCCGAGGAGCTCCGGCTGGTCGACACCTACCTCGACCTGGAGCGGGCCCGGTTCGGCGACCGCCTGGCGGTCACCCTCAGGGTCGCCCCCGAAGTGCTCTCGGTCCGCGTGCCCTCCCTCATCCTCCAGCCACTCGTGGAGAACGCCATCCGGCACGGACTGGAGCCGAGCGGCCGGGCCGGCCACCTGTCGATCGCCGCCCACGACGCCGGCAACGAAGCGGTCATCACCGTGGAGGACGACGGCGCCGGTGCCGATCCGGAGCGGGTACGGCGCGTGCTGTCCGGGCGGGAGGACGGCGATGCCGTCGGCCTCCACAACGTGGACGAGCGCTTGCGCACGGTCTTCGGCCAGGAGTTCGGCCTGGTGGTCGAGACCGGGATCGCGGCCGGGACCAAGGTCACGCTGCGCATCCCGAAGTTCCAGGCGGCGGTGGCGGCACCATGACGGCCGGCACCGACGGGGCGGCATCGAAAGGTCCGGTGGGCACGCTGTCCGTCCTGGCGGTGGACGACGAGGTCCCGTCTCTCGACGAGCTCGTCTACCTGCTGCGGTCCAACCCCCGAGTGAACGTGACGCAGGCCGCCTCCAACGCCACCGAGGCACTCCGCCTCCTCCGGGACCACCCCTTCGACCTGGTGCTCCTGGACGTGCGCATGCCCGGGCTGGACGGGCTCGAGCTGGCGACGATCCTGTCCAGGTTCGCCGAACCTCCTGCGATCGCGTTCGTCACCGCCCACGAGGAGCACGCGTTCGACGCGTTCGGCGTGGGAGCGGTCGACTACCTGTTGAAGCCCGTCACTGCCGACCGGCTCGCCGCACTGCTCGAGCGGGCGGTCCCCTCCTCGAGGGAGCCGGCCTCCGTCGCGAGCTCCGGACGTCTCGACGTCCTCGCCGTCGACACCGGGAGCACGACGCGGATGGTCCGGCGCGAGGAGGTGGCGTGGGTCGAGGCTTCGGGCGACTACGTCCGGATCCACACCAAGGACGGGTCGCGCCACCTGGTGCGCATCCCCATGGTCACCCTCGAGGAGGAGTGGCTCCCCCACGGCTTCGTCCGTGTGCACCGCGGCTACCTCGTCGACCTGGCCGAGGTGCGGGAAGTCCGCACGGAGGGCGCCCGGACGTCGGTGAAGGTCCGCGACACGCTCCTGCCGGTGAGCCGCCGGCACGCCGCCGAGCTCAGGCACCGGCTGCTGGGTGGGACCCAGCGGTACCAGCAGTGAGCTCCCCCACTGTCCCGCCCGGGACCGCTGTCCCGCCCGGGACCGCCCTCCACCCGGACGTGGTGCCCACCCGCCAGGTGGTGCGGGCCCCGACGCCCCGTCCCGCCGACCGCTCCGGCGCACCGGGCAGGGACGACGTCCTGCGCCAGGACGACTACGGCCGGGCCCTGCTCGGCTCGCTGATGCGGGCGCAACTGGGAGCCACGGTCAGCGTGCTGGGACCCGCCATCCTCCTCCTCGCCGTCTACCCCCTGCTGGCGGTGCTGGTCCCGGGACTGGGCAATGCCGAGCTGGCGGGGATCCCGCTCACCCTTCTCGTCCTCGGGGGTGGGATCTACCCGCCGCTCGTAGCGCTGGGGTTCTGGTACGTCCGACGGGCCGAGCGGGTGGAGCGCCGCTTCGGCGAGCTGCTGGA
Source organism: Actinomycetes bacterium (assembly GCA_021809995.1). Classification (GTDB taxonomy): domain Bacteria; phylum Actinomycetota; class Acidimicrobiia; order Acidimicrobiales; family RAAP-2; genus JAJZJT01. The sequence goes on along the minus strand of JAJZJT010000178.1, from coordinate 2,840 downwards.
CGATCGCTGACATGGCCGCGCCGCTGTCGGTGGGAGCCGTCGTGGTGGTGACGCTGGCCACCGCGGTGATCGGCATGCGGGGGATGCGGGTGGCCCGGACGCCGGCCGACTTCATGGTGGCGGCCCGCCAGGTTCCGCCCCTGCTCAACGCGTCGGCGATCTCCGGTGAGTACCTGTCGGCGGCTTCGTTCCTCGGCATCGCCGGGCTGGCCATGCTGGAAGGGCTCGGCGCCCTCTGGTACGCGGTCGGCTACGCCGCCGGGTACCTGGTGCTCTTGGCCACCGTGGCCGCCCCCCTCCGGCGCTTCGGCGCCTACACCATCCCCGATTTCGCCGAGGGCCGTCTGGGATCGCCCCGGCTGCGCCGGTGGGCGACCGTCATGGTGCTCGTGATCTGCGGGTTCTACCTGGTCCCTCAGTTCAACGGAGCCGGCATCACCCTCCAGGCCACGCTGGGCGGCCCCTACTGGGTCGGTGTCGTCGTCCTCGGCATCGTCGTCACGGCCGGGATCGCCAGCGGCGGGATGAAGGGGATCACCGTCGTCCAGGCCTTCCTGTACTGGATCAAGGTGACGGCCATCGCCGTACCGGCCGTCGTCCTCGTCCTGGCGGTGACCCACCCGCCACTGCGCTCGGTGGACGGTCCGGCTCCGGCCACGTTCGCCCACGCCACCCTGGTCCGGTTCCCCGGCACCACCCGGGTCGACGTGACCCGCGCCGTCACGGTGGTCGTCTCCGGCACCGTCGACGGGTCGCCGGCCCGGGGCACGCTGGTGCTCCATGCGGGGAGCCACACCATCGGAGCGGGGACCTCGCTCCGGTTCCCGGCCGGGTCCCCGGCGCCGGCGGTGTCAGCCGCCACCCGCGGCGGCGCGGCGTGGTCCTCGCCCCTGCTCCGCCTGAACGGGCGCCCGGGACACCCGCTGGCCGCGACCTACGGCGTCCTCCTGGCCACCGTCTTCGGTGCCATGGGGCTCCCCCACATCCTCGTCCGCTTCTACACGAACCGCGACGGCCAGGCGGCCAGGCGGACCACGGCGTTCGTCCTGCTGTTGGTGTCGACCTTCTACCTGTTCCCGGCGGTGTTCGCCGTCCTGGGCCGGATGGAGGCGCCCGCCCTCTACCTGACCGGGCGGACCGACTCCGTGGTCCTGGCGCTGCCACGGATCATGGTCGCGGGCCTCGGCGGCGAGCTCCTGGCCGCGCTGGTGGCCGCCGGCGCGTTCGCCGCCTTCCTCTCCACGTCGTCGGGGCTGCTCATCGCCATGGCCGGCGCGCTCTCCCACGACATCATGGGACGGGGAGTCCGGGCGTTCCGGCTCGCGTCCCTCGTGTTCGGCGCGATCGTCACGGTGGCCGGCCTCCTCGTGGCCTCGGTCCCCATCAACGTGCTGGTCGGGTGGGCGTTCGCCGTGGCCGCATCCTCGTTCTGCCCGCTTCTGCTGCTCGGGATCTGGTGGCCCCGGCTCACCCGGGTGGGGGCGATGTGGGGCCTGGCCCTCGGCGGGGGGGCGTCGTCCCTCGCCGTGGTGGCCTCGCTGGCCGGGCTCGGCACCAGCGGGTGGCCGGCACTCTTGCTGGGCGAGCCCGCCATCTGGACGGTGCCGCTCGCCTTCGGCGCCATGGTGCTCGGCTCGCTCCTGACGCCCGCAGCGATGCCGGCCAACCTGACCGACCTGCTCGTCACCATGCACCTCCCCGAACGGCTGCGGCGTGGGGTGCCGGGAGGGGTGGGGCAGCCGGGATAGAGCTTCGTGGTCCTCCCGCGTGTGGATGATCGGTCCCCAGGGGCCATCAGTGGTCGTCTGAGGGTGCGAGCGGACCGGGCGCTTTCCCCAGCTGGCCGCAGCGCCAGATGGCCGCGGTGAGCGTGCGCAGGCGCCAGGGGGTGCTGGTGACGGCGGCTCCCCCGGCGCACCCGCCATGGTCGCCCGAGCCTGCCGCGCGATCGTTGCTGCGGGAGGCCTTGTCGACCACGACGACCTGGCCCGGCTGCCGCCACGCCTCGCCGTCTGGCGGTCGACGCCGACCGCATTGGCCATGGTCCACGCGCCGTCACCGCTGTCTTCGCCGGAACGTGGCACCGCCTGTTCCCGCGCGCCCGAGCGACAGCGCACCGCGGCCTTCGGGGCGCCAGCCCGACCCTGCGGGCACCGGCCGGCCGTGTCGCAGGGCCGTGGCACGATGACGACAGCTCGGAACGTGACGTGGTCCCCACGTAAAACGTGAAGACCTCCGAGTGCCCC
>JAJZJT010000178.1:0-584 GCA_021809995.1 Actinomycetes bacterium | reverse complement strand
TTCGACCACCGTCAGGGTCGGCGCCCCCGGCAGGAGTCGAACCCGCAACCTGGTGGGTAGAAGCCACCCGCTCTGTCCAGTTGAGCTACAGGGGCTGACAGGCAGCCTGGGGTTGCACGGCTGCCGCCGCGAGGCTACTGCGGATGTCAGGGCACGGTCGGGAGGGACCGCGTCGTGTGCCAGACTGGGCACTCCTTGGTGGCCGTAGCTCAGTTGGTTAGAGCGCCAGGTTGTGGCCCTGGAGGTCGGGGGTTCGAGTCCCCTCGGTCACCCGCCGAGGACTGCCGCGGGATCCTGCTCGCGGCACCTCCGACGACGGCACCCTGCCGTCTATGATGCGCAGGCGCCTCTAGCTCAACGGCAGAGCAACGGACTCTTAATCCGCAGGTTCCGGGTTCGAATCCCGGGGGGCGCACCACGAGGTCTTCACGTTTTACGTGGGGTCCACTTCACGTTTCGAGCCGCCGTCATCCTGCCAGGGGGCCGTGACGCGCTCGGAAGTCCGGTAGGTCGTGTTGACGCGCCGGTTGGGCGACCACGGCCGCGCCGAGACGAGCTCGGCATGGCGTTTCCGCGGGAACGTG
>JAJZJT010000177.1 GCA_021809995.1 Actinomycetes bacterium | reverse complement strand
GTGCGCGGCGCCGCCGCACGCGCCGCCGACCGGGGGAGGTGAGCGCGACCGGTGCCGGCCAGCCGCGACCGGATCAGGAGCCGGGCTGACCCCGTCGTGCCAGGCGGTCGATGGTGACGGCGGCGAGCAGCACGAGGGCGGTCACCATGTACTGGGCGGCGGCGCTCATCCCGAGGATCCCCATGCCGTTGTAGATGGCGGCGATGACGATCCCGCCGAGGAGAGCGTCGATCATCCGGCCCCGCCCGCCAAAGAGGCTCGCACCGCCGATGACGGCGGCGGCCACGGCGTAGAGCACGAGCGTGCCGCCGTCGATGTTGTTGGAGATCGACCCGAGGCGCGAGGCGTAGACGATGCCGGCGAGCCCCGACGTGAGCGAGGCAAGCACGAAGGCGCCGATGTACATCCAGGTCACGTTGATGCCGGCCCGGCGGGCGGCCTCGGCGTTGCCCCCGATGGCGTAGATGTAGCGGCCGAATCGGGTGCGCCCGAGGAGGAAGGTCCACAGACCGAAGACGGCGAGCGTCGCCGGGATGACCCAGGGCACGCCGGTGAGCGGGACGAGCGCCGTTCCCCGGTTGGCGTTGCAGATGGCCACGAGCGCGGCACCGGCGACGGCGACGGCGACGATCTTCACCACGGTGAGGCTGACCGGGGGGGCAGCGAGACCGCTCGAGCGCCGGCGGCCGTCGCGCCGGAGGACGACGACGGCGAAGACGGCGACGAGCACGGCCCAGGCGATCCACCCGGCGCTGTTGGAGATGGTGCCGTTGACGAGGTCGAAGACGACGTTGTTCGAGATGGGGATGGTCCCGCCCGTCGCGTCCTTGGCGTGGTCGACGAGGTAGAGGAGCACCCCTTCCCACCCGAGGAGGCCGGCCAGGGTGACGATGAACGAGGGGATCTTGAGGAGGGTGATGATCACGCCGTTGATCAGGCCGATCAGCGCGGTGGCCCCGGCGCCGGCGACCATGGCGGCCCACCACGGCCAGTGGTACGCGGGGCCGACCAGTTCGGCCATCACGACGGCGCCGACGCCGGCCACGTAGCCGACCGACAAGTCGATCTCCCCGAGGAGCAGCACGAACACCTCGGCCATGCCGAGGAGGACGTACGTCGTCCCCTGCACGAAGAGGTTGGCGAGGTTCTTCGCAGAGAGGAAGACCGTGTCCTGGGTCTGGAAGATGACGGCGATGACGACGAGGCCGATGACGACGGGCAGAGCGCCCGCCTGGCCGCTGCGGGCGCGGACCCACCAGGCGCGGGCCCACTCGCCGAACGACCCGACCGTGACGCTCGTCACCGCCTGCAGCTGGGCGTCGCTGGCCCGAGCCTTGGCCCGGTGGTCGACCCGGACCGAGGCTCCCCCGCCGCTGGCGATCGGCACCGGCTCCTCGGCAGGCTCGGCAGGCTCGGCAGGCTCGGCAGCGACGCTCGGCTCGCCGTCAGCTGGTCCCATGCTCACTCCGTCTCGGTGGCGAGGGCGGCCGACGCGGCGTCGCGCTCCGAGCGCCCGGTGGTCATGTAGTCGACGGCCACTTGGCTGTCGAAGTTGGCGATCGGGCCGGCGGCCACGGTGTGCCCGAGGTGGAGCACGGTGATGGCGTCGGCGACGGCGAAGACGTCGTTCAGGTTGTGCGAGATGGCGAGGACGGCCACACCCTGCTCGGAGAGCCGTCGCACGAGGGAGAGGACCATCTCGGTCTGGGCGACGCCGAGCGCGGCAGTCGGCTCGTCGAGGATGACGAGCTTCGAGTTGGCCATGACGGCCTTGGCCACCGCCACCGACTGGCGCTGGCCACCCGACAGCGAGGCCACGGGCTGGCGGATCGAACGGATGGTGGTGACGGAGAGGTCGGCGAGGGTGGCCTTGGCCGCCTTCTCCATCTCGTCCTCGTCGAGGAGCCGATGGCGGAGCTTCTCGCGCCCGAGGAACATGTTCTGGACGATGTCGAGGTTGTCGCAGAGGGCGAGATCTTGGTAGACGGTCGTGATGCCAAGGTCGCGAGCGTCGTTGGGGTGGGCGATCACGACCGGTCGGCCCTTCCAGAGGACCTGCCCGTCGTCTGGCTCCCAGATGCCCGAGATGGTCTTGATGGTCACCGACTTGCCGGCGCCGTTGTCGCCGACGAGGGCCATGACCTGTCCCTCCTCGACGGCGAGGTCGACGCCGTCGAGGGCCTGGACGGCGCCGAAGTGCTTGGTGATGCCGCGCAGCTCGAGGAGCGGCGCCCCCGAGGAGGTCCCTGCCGGGCCCGCCCGGCCCGCCGGTGCGGGCTGAGCCCCGCCTGACGCCTCCCGGCCCGCAGGTGCGGGCCGGGAGGCGTCGTCGGCGGGCGTCACGTCAGCGGCCGAGCGATGCGGCCGCTCGGGTGACCGGATGCGCCCACGGCTAGGCCTTGATGCCCGCCGCCGCGCACGCCGAGCTCAGACCGGTGCACAGCTGCGAAGCGGGCACGAAGTTGTCCTTGATGACCGTGGCCGCCATGTTGGCCGGGGTGACCCACTCGGGGGTGAGCAGCACCGAGGGGACCTGGGTGTTGGACACCGTGTCGGCGGTCGTCCCGTTGACGAGGCCGCTCGGCGGCTTCTCGCCGGCCCGCAGGTAGAGAGCGAGCGCCGCTGCCGCCTGGGCCTCGAGGTAGATCGGCTTGTAGGCCGTGCCGCACTGGTAGCCCGACAGGATGTTCTGCAGTCCCTGGAGCGTTGCGTCCTGCCCGGTGATCGGGAACGTCTTGGGCTGGATGTGCAGGCTCTTCAAGTAGGTGATGATCGGCGCGGCGTTCTCGTCGTTGGGCACGAGGGCGGCGTTGATCTTCGGGTCAGCCGTGTAGGCCTGCTGGAACTCCGTCTCGGCGACGGTCGGCGTCCACGTGCCCGCCGGCTGGCCGGCCTTCACCCACTTGCCCGAGCTGAAGTACGACGAGAGGACGCCGTCGTAGCCCTGCGCGAAGAGCGTGGCGTTGTTGTCGGTGGGCGCGCCCCGCATGACGAGGACGTTCGGCTTGGTGACGTGCCAGGCGCTCACGCAGCTCACCAGGCCCTGGCCGATGAGCTTGCCGACCTGGACGTTGTTGAAGCTGACGTAGTAGGAGCGGCTGCCGCCAAGGGTCAGGCGGTCGTAGTCGATGACTGCGACGCCGTGCGCCTTGGCGTAGGTCTCGATCTGCTTGCCGACGCCCGAGTCGAGGGGGTCGACGACGAGCACGCTCGCACCGTTGGTGATGGCGGTCTGGGCGTCGGTGAGCTGCGTCGAGTCGCTGCCCTGGGCGTTCTCGACCGTGAACTGGGACTTGGTGAGCCCCGCCGTCTCGAACGCCTTGGTGAGGTAGGGCGCGTCGAACTCGGTGTAGCGGGCCGAGCTGACCGTGTCGGGGAGGATGACCGTGATGTTGCCCTTCCCCTTGGCGGCAACGCTCTTCAGGCTCGCCATGGCCGAGAAGTTGCGGGTGAACGACGTCGCGGTCACCGCGGCGCCACTCGAGCCCGACGAGCTGGAGCCCGACGTCGTGGTGGTGGACGAGCTCGAGGACGAGCTACAGGCGGCGAGCGTGAGCGCTGCGGCCGTGAGAGACACGGGAAGTGCCCACCACGATCGCCGGGCTCGCCCGGATCGGTGTTCGTCAGTTCGGTTCATGGTTCCCCTTACCCAGTTGTTGTCTTGCCCAGTTGGTGTCCAGCTGTGCACGAGGTGCCGCACGCCTGCACGGCACCCCGCTGCGGACCATAGACCCGTTACCGTTCCGTGTCGACGATGTCGCGATCAGGTTACGAACCGGTGACCGACCGTGCTCCGGCGCGTGCGGCGCGCCTCGCTTGCTCATTCGAGCCGACGATAACGCACATCACCGGGACCGATGGACGGTCGGCTGCACCGGGCCCGAGACGGGCGCCGCACAGCCGCGCCGCTCAGCCGCGCCACAGCCGCTCGCCGAGGCCCGAGGCCCGCACGGCGGGCCGGCCGACGGCGGTGCGCAAGGACGCCTCGTCGGCGACCACGGTCACCGTGCGTCGGGCTCGAGTCAGGGCGGTGTAGAGGAGCTCGCGAGTCAGCACCGGGGAGCCCGGGCGCGGCAGCGAGACCACCACGTGGTCGAACTCGGAGCCCTGGCTCTTGTGGACGGTCATCGCCCACCACGGCTCGGACTCCGGCAAGCGCGCCATGGGCACCGTGCGCACGCCCGGCCCGTCGGGCAGCGCCAGCACGGCCAGCGCACCGGCCCGGACGACCACGCCGGCGTCGCCGTTGGCCAACCGCTCGAACGGTTCGTTGCGCGTGACGAGCACGGGCGTCCCGACCGGGTACCGGCCGCGCCCGGCTCGCTCGCCGCCGCCGGCGACGACCGCGTCCTCGATCCTGCTGCTCCAGTCGGCGAGCCCGAGCGGCCCCCGCCGGGTGGCGGCCAGCACCTTGAGGCGGCCGGCCGCCTCGAGCGCACCCTGGGCGTCCCCCGCGCGCGCCCGGGCGACGACCTCGAGCGCGACGGCAGCCGCTCGGGCGACGACCCCGGAGAGCGACGCCACGTCTCCGGGCTGCACCCACGCCACGTCGTCGGTGCCGGCGGCGAGGGTGGCGAAGACCCCCTCCACGTCGCCGCGGCGGACGCTCCCGGCCAGGGTGGCGATGCCCGAGCCGGCGCCGAAGCGGTGCACCTGCTCGAGCACCGTGACGGGGAGCCCCCTCCGGTCGTCGTCCTGCTCGGACGACCGCGCCGCCCGCGGCCCGACGAGGTCGCGCATGACCGTTCCCGCCTCGACGCTCGCCAGCTGGGACGGGTCGCCGACGAGGACGAGCCGGGCGTCGGGACGGAGCGCGTGCACCAGCCGGGCGAGCACCGGCAGGGACACCATCGACGTCTCGTCGACGACCACGAGGTCGTGGGGCAGCTGGCGCGCGTAGCGTGGGACCCCCGACCCGGTCGGCGGTCCCACGAGGCGGTGGACGGTGGTCGCCTCGACCCGCCCGAGCTCGGTGGCCACGCCCTCGTCGAGGGCACCTTCGCCGCGCACCTCGTCCACGGCCGCGTGGAGGGCAGCGGTGAGACGGGCTGCCGCCTTGCCGGTGGGCGCGGCCAGGGCCGCGGTCGCCACCCTTCCCTCGGCCGCAGCCAGGCGCCACTCGGCGGCGAGCAGGCGGGCCACGGTGCGGGTCTTCCCCGTTCCCGGACCGCCGGCGACCACCGACACACGGGCAGACAGGGCGAGACGCGCGGCGCGGCGCTGGAGGTCGTCGGAGACGCGCCGGGCCCCGAGGGCACCTGCCTCCCCGGGCCCGGCGGCCGCGAGGGCAGGCGGGAACAGCGCGTCGAGGACCTCGTCGCACCCCGGGGCCGCCCGCCGCTCCGGCAGCGACGCCCGGGCCAGGAGCGCGGCGGCGACGTCGACCTCGGCCCGCCACAGCCGCTGCAGGTAGAGCGAGCGTCCCTCGAGGACGAGGGGGCGCACGGGGTCACGAGCCGCGTCCTCGGGGCGGGACACGACGGGGCTCCCGGCGAGGACCCCCGCCCACGCCACGGGCTCGGGCCACGCGGGCGCGACGCCACCTGCTGCGTCCTCCGTGGCGTCGCCTGTCGTGAGCAGCTCGCCGACGGTGTCGAGCTCGAGCCGGACGTGGCCGAGCTCCGGTGCCTGGGTCGCCGCCGCGAGGGCGAGGACCGTCCACGCGTCGAGCCCGGCGACCAGACGGGCGACGGTGGTCGCCACGTGGCACGCCGTCGGCCCGAGCAGTCCGGCAGCGGCGTAGGGGGCGAGCACCTCCGCGGGCGACGAGCCTGTGCCTGGTGCCGCCCCGACGGACGCGCTGCCGGTCACGACCGGACCTCCCCCGTCCCGGACCGGCGGGCGGGGTCCGGCGCGTGCCGGCCGACGAGCAGGTCGCTCACGGCGGCGACGAGCACGTGGTCGACCCGCCAGCCGAAGACGCCTGGGGGGTCGTCGGGGTCGTCCGGCGCGGGGACGAGACCGCGCAGGAACAGGTAGGCGACGCCGCCCAGGTGGATGGCGGGGTCGTAGCCGGGCAGTCGCCACCGCAGGTAGCGGTGGAGGGCGACGCTGTAGAGCAACGCCTGCAGCGGGTAGTCGTGGGCGACCATCGCAGACGCGAGCGCGTCCCGCCGGTAGTCGTCGGCGTGCACGGGCCCGTTCGGCCGGTGCAGCCGGTTCGTCTTGTAGTCGACGACGACGAAGCGCGGACCGCAGGCCCCCGGAACCCGGACCACGGCGTCGATCGACCCGGTCAGGTGGCCGGCCAGCAGCCTGTCGGCATCCGGTCGACCGGCGAGGCCGGCTCCCCACTCGGCGAAGCGCTCGGCTGTCGCGGCCTCCAGCCGGTCGCTGACG
>JAJZJT010000176.1 GCA_021809995.1 Actinomycetes bacterium | reverse complement strand
GACGCGCACCGCCCCCCAGCGGGGTGCCGACGTCGAGGCCGAGCTGCACCTGTCCTTCGAGGACGCCGTCAACGGCGTCACCACCACCGTCAACCTGACGACCGACGCCCGGTGCCAGACGTGCGCGGGGTCGGGCTCGGCCCCCGGCACGACGCCCGAGACGTGTCCCCGGTGCAAGGGGACGGGCTCGCTCCAGGACGACCAGGGCCTCTTCTCCCTCTCCCAGATCTGCCCACAGTGCGGCGGGCGGGGGACCATCGTCACCTCGCCGTGCCCGACCTGCCGGGGCACCGGCATCGAGCACCGCAACCGCCAGGTGAAGGTGCGCATCCCGCCCGGCGTCGAGGACGGCCAGCGCATCCGGGTGAAGGGCAAGGGCGCGGCCGGGCGGGGTTCGGCCCCGAGCGGCGACCTCTACGTCGTCGTCCGCGTGGGGCGTCACCGCCGTTTCGGCCGCAAGGGTCGCAACCTCACCCTTACCGTCCCCGTCTCGTTCCCCGAGGCTGCCCTCGGCACCACCCTGACCGTGCCGACCCTGAGCGACGGCCCGGTCACCCTGCGGGTGCCGGCGGGGACGCCCTCGGGGCGCACGTTCCGGGTGAAGGGCCGCGGCGTCCCGGGTGGGCCGCGCTCGAGCCCGGGCGACTTGCTGGTCACCGTCGAGGTGGCGGTGCCCGCCACGCTGACCGACGAGCAACGGGCTGCCGTCGAGGCGCTCGCCGAGGTCACCCAGCCACCGGCACGGCCGAGCGAGGAGGGCTGACGTGACCGCCGACCCGTCCAGCCGCGCCGTCTACGTCATCTCGGTCGCCGCCGAGCTGGCCGGTGTCCACCCCCAGACGTTGCGCGTCTACGAGCGCAAGGGGCTGCTCGACCCGACCCGCACGCGCGGGGGGAGCCGGCGCTTCTCCGAGCGCGACCTCGCCCGGTTGCGTCGCATCCAGCAGCTGACCGCGGCCGGGCTCAACCTCGAGGGCGTCCGGCGCGTCCTCGAGCTCGAGGCCGAGGTGGAGCGCTTGCGCGCCGAGCTCGAGGCGGCCCGGGCCGAGGCCCGCGCCGCCGTCGACCGCACGCACCGGCAGTACCGGCGCGACCTCGTGCCGCTCTCCCAGATGCTCGTCCCGTTCCGGCCTGTCGGGCGGGCCGGCCGGGGTGGTGGCGTGACCGGTCGACCGGGGGGGAGAGGAGGTGGTGCGACGTGACGACCAATCCCGAACGGTGGACGATGAAGACCCAGGAGGCGATGAGCGATGCCGTCGAGCGTGCCCGCGCCGCCCACCACCCCGAGGTCACGCCCGACCACCTGCTGGCTGCGATCCTCGCCCAGAGCGGCGGCGTGGCCGGACCGGTGCTCGCCCGCCTGGGTGCCGACCCCGGTACCGCCCTCCGGCGGGTCGAGGGCGAGCTCGACCGGCTGCCCCAGGCCTTCGGCGGTGCCGAGCCTCACGCCGGCCGGGCACTGCGCGAGGCGCTCGAGACGGCGGACGCCACCCGTCGGGACATGGGCGACGACTACCTGTCGGTCGAGCACCTGCTGCTCGCCATGGCCGACCGGCTCGGCGTCGAGCGTGACGCCCTGCTCGCCGCGCTGCGCGACGTGCGCGGCAGCCACCGGGTGACCACCCCGGACCCCGAGGAGACCTTCCAGGCGCTCGAGCGCTACGGGCGGGACCTCACCGAGCTCGCCCGCCAGGGGAAGATGGACCCCGTCGTCGGGCGCGACGAGGAGGTCCGCCGGGTCATCCAGGTCCTCTCCCGCCGCACCAAGAACAACCCCGTGCTCATCGGCGAGCCGGGCGTGGGCAAGACGGCCATCGTGGAGGGCCTGGCCCAGCGGATCGTCGAGGGCGACGTCCCCGACGGGCTGAAGGGCAAGCGGGTGGTCGCCCTCGACCTCGGCTCGATGGTGGCCGGGGCGAAGTACCGGGGTGAGTTCGAGGAGCGCCTGAAGGCGGTCCTGAAGGAGATCACCGACGCCGAGGGCGAGATCGTGACCTTCGTCGACGAGCTGCACACCATCGTCGGGGCAGGCGGGGGCGCCGAAGGCGCCATGGACGCCGGCAACATGATCAAGCCGCTGCTGGCCCGCGGTGAGCTGCGCCTCATCGGGGCCACCACGCTCGACGAGTACCGCCGCTACATCGAGAAGGACGCCGCCCTCGAGCGCCGGTTCCAGCAGGTGTACGTGCCGCCCCCCTCGGTCGCCGACACGATCGCCATCCTGCGCGGCCTGAAGGAGCGCTACGAGGTCCACCACGGAGTCCGGATCCAGGACGCCGCCCTGGTGGCCGCCGCGGTGCTCTCCGACCGCTACGTCACCGGCAGGTTCCTCCCCGACAAGGCCATCGACCTGATGGACGAGGCGGCGAGCCGCCTGCGCATCGAGATCGACTCGATGCCCACCGAGCTCGACGTGGTCACCCGGAGGATGCGCCAGCTCGAGATCGAGCGAGTCGCCCTGGCCAAGGAGACCGACGCGGCCTCCGCCGAGCGCCTGGCCCGCCTCGACGAGGAGCTGGCCAACCTCTCCGAGCAGGCCGCCGGCATGACCGCCCACTGGCAGGCGGAGAAAGAGGCCATCGCCGCCATCCAGACGGCCAAGGGCGAGCTCGAGGCGCGCCGGGGCGAGGCCGAGCGGCTCGCACGCGACGGGCACCTCGCCGAGGCCTCCGAGATCACCTACGGACAGGTCCCCGTGCTCGAGAAGCAGGTGGAGGCGGCGACCGAGGCCCTCGCCCGCCTGCAGGACGAGCAGCGCTTCCTGAAGGAGGAGGTCGACGCCGAGGACGTGGCCGAGGTGGTCAGCCGGTGGACCGGCGTGCCGGTCAGCCGCCTGCTCGAGGGCGAGCTGGCCAAGCTCGTCCGCATGGAGGAGGCTCTCCACGCCCGCGTCGTCGGCCAGGACGAGGCGGTCTCGGCGGTCGCCAACGCCATCCGGCGCAGCCGGGCCGGCCTGTCGGACCCGGACCGCCCGATCGGGTCCTTCCTCTTCCTCGGACCGACCGGCGTGGGCAAGACGGAGCTCGCCCGCGCCCTCGCCGAGTTCCTCTTCGACGACGCCCGGGCCATGGTCCGCATCGACATGAGCGAGTACATGGAGCGCCACGCCGTCTCCCGCCTCGTCGGTGCGCCCCCCGGCTACGTCGGCTACGAGGAGGGTGGCCAGCTGACCGAGGCCGTCCGGCGGCGGCCGTACGCAGTGGTGCTGCTCGACGAGCTCGAGAAGGCCCATCCCGACGTGTTCAACGTGCTCCTCCAGGTGCTGGAGGACGGGCGCCTGACCGACGGACAGGGGCGCACGGTGGACTTCACCAACGTCGTGCTCATCATGACGTCCAACCTGCCGGGCGACCCGACGGGCTTCTTCAAGCCCGAGTTCGTCAACCGCATCGACGAGATCGTCCGGTTCCACCCCCTCAGCGAGGCCGACCTCGAGCGGATCGTCACCATCCAGCTCGAGCGCTTGCGCACCCGGCTCGCCGAGCGCCGCATCGACCTCGAGGTGACCCCGGCCGCCGAGGCGTGGCTGGCGCACGCCGGCTACGACCCCGACTTCGGGGCGCGCCCCCTGCGGAGGGTCATCCAGCGCCAGGTGGAGGACGCCCTCGCCCTCGCCCTCCTCGAGGGCCGCTACGCCGAGGGGACGACGGTCACCGTCGACGAGGCCGACGGGGCGATCGTCCTGCGCTGACGAACCGGCCCGGCCCCCTGCCGGCCCGGGGCGGCCCGGGGCGGCCCGGGGCAGCCCCCACCCGTCCCTCGGGGCGACGGCCCGGTCCGGGCTACACTGTCGTGTAATCCGCTTTCCGCAACGGAGGATGTGCGCGTGCCCGCAACCGTGGTCGTCGGGACCCAGTGGGGTGACGAGGGGAAGGGCAAGCTGACCGACCTCCTGGCTCGGGAGATGCGGTCAGTCGTCCGCTACCAGGGCGGGCACAACGCCGGGCACACCCTGGTCGTCGACGGCGAGACCTTCGCCCTCCAGCTCGTGCCGAGCGGCGTCCTCTACGACCACATCACCCCGGTGATCGGCAACGGCGTGGTCGTCGACCCGGTGGTCCTCCTCGAGGAGATCGACACCTTGGCTGCGAAGGGCGTCGACGCCTCGCGCCTGCTCGTGAGCGGCAACGCCCACCTGATCATGCCGTACCACCACGAGCTCGACCGCCTCACCGAGCGGTACCTCGGCAAGAACAGCCTGGGCACCACCCGCCGGGGGATCGGTCCCGCCTACGCCGACAAGGCGGCGCGGGTCGGCCTGCGGGTGCAGGACCTGCTCGACCCGAAGATCTTCCGCCAGAAGCTCGAGGTCGCCCTGAAGGAGAAGAACGCCATCCTGGCCAAGGTGTACAACCGCCTGCCCCTCGACGCGGACGCCATCACCGAGCAGTACCTCGGCGAGCTCGCCCCCCGCATCGCCCCGATGGTCGGGGACACGGTCGGCTTCGTCCACGACCTCCTCGCCCGGGGCGAGCACGTGCTGCTCGAGGGGGCCCAGGCCACCTTCCTCGACCTCGACCACGGCACCTACCCCTTCGTCACGTCGTCGAACCCGGTGGCCGGCGGGGCGTGCACCGGGGCGGGCATCGGTCCTCGCGACGTCGAGCGGGTGATCGGCATCGCCAAGGCGTACGTCACCCGGGTGGGGACCGGACCGTTCCCGACCGAGCTCGAGGGCGAGGTCGCCGACACCCTGGTCGAGCGGGGGCACGAGTTCGGCACCAACACCGGACGTCGTCGCCGGCCCGGCTGGTTCGACGCCGTCATGGTCCGCCAGGCCGTCCGGCTCAACTCGCTGAGCGAGGTCGCCCTGACCAAGCTCGACGTGCTCGACACCTTCGACGCCGTCAAGGTGTGCGTGGCCTACGAGGGGCCCGACGGCACCCGCTACGACCACCCCCCTTACCACCAGTCGGTGCTCCACCAGGTGACCCCCGTCTACGAGGAGCTCCCCGGGTGGGGCACGGACCTGAGCGGGGCCACCGAGTGCGACGACCTGCCCGCCGCCGCCCGCGCCTACGTCGGGTTCCTGTCGGACCAGATCGGCGTGCCCGTGCGCCTGGTCGGAGTCGGGCCCGGCCGCGAGCAGTTCGTGACCTTCGCCGCATGACTGGTGCCGGCGTGCCGGCCGTGCGCCGGGTGTGCGTGGTCGGTTCGGGCGGGCGGGAGCACGCGCTCGCCACCGTGCTCGGGCGCACGGCGGACGTCGTCGTGACGCCCGGCAACCCGGGAATGGCGGGCGTCACCCCCGAGGGCCACGCCGTGACCGTCACTGCCGAGCCACCCGAGGACCTCGATGCCGACCTCTTCGTCGTGGGCCCCGAGGCCCCCCTCGTCGATGGGCTGGCCGACCGGCTCCGCGCCGCCGGCAAGCTCGTCTTCGGGCCCGGCGCCGACGGCGCCCGCCTCGAGGGATCCAAGGCGTTCATGAAAGAGCTGCTCGCCGAGGCCGGGGTCCCCACCGCCCGCTTCGGCGTCTTCGCCGAGCCTGGGCCGGCGACCGCCTTCCTGCGGAGCCTGCCCGGTCCCTACGTGGTCAAGACCGACGGGCTCGCCGCCGGCAAGGGCGTCCTCGTCACGGCGTCGCTCGACGAGGCGGTCGCCGACGTCGAGGCCAAGTTGTCCGGCGAGGCCTTCGGGCCCGCCGGCCGGACCGTGGTGGTCGAGGAGGGCCTCGTCGGGCAGGAGTGCTCGCTGCTCGTCCTCTGCGACGGCACGCGCCTCGCCCCCCTCGCCCCCGCCCGCGACTTCAAGCGCCTCGGGGCGGGCGACACCGGGCCGAACACCGGCGGGATGGGCGCTTACTCGCCGCTCGCCGAGCTCGACGCCGCCGCCGTCGACGACCTCGTGGAGCGGGCCGTCGCCCCGCTCCTCCCCGTCCTCTCGGCCAGGGGCATCGACTACCGGGGTGTGCTCTACGCAGGGTTGATGCTGACGGCCGAGGGCCCGAAAGTGCTCGAGTTCAACGTCCGCTTCGGTGACCCCGAGACGCAGGTCGTCCTGCCCCGCCTCGACGGGGACCTGGCCGGCCTTCTCGCCGAGGTGGCCGCCGGGCGGCTCGTCACCCGGCCCCGGTTCTCGCCGGCCGCCGCCGTGTGCGTGGTGGCCGCCGCCCCCGGCTACCCCGAGGCGCCGCGGACGGGCGAGCCCATCCGGGGCCTCGACGCCGTCGACGACCCGGCGGTGACCGTCTTCCACGCCGGCACCCGGCTCGAGGACGGCCGGCTGGTGACCGCCGGCGGACGTGTGCTCGGAGTGACCGCCCTCGCCCCGACCCTCGCCGAGGCCCGCGAGCGCGCCTACCGGTCGACCGGCCGCCTGTCGTGGCCGGGCATGGTGGTCCGTCCCGACGTCGC
>JAJZJT010000175.1 GCA_021809995.1 Actinomycetes bacterium | reverse complement strand
TGCCGCCCGGGCGTGGTGGTGGGAGGTCGGTCCGGGCGCCACGCCGGCGTCCCTCGCCCGCCGGCTGGCCCCTGTGCTGACCGGAGTCACCCTGGTCGTGCTACCCGCCTCCCCCGACGGGCGCGACCTCGCGCCGTTGCTCGCCGCCCACGGGGACCGTCCCCTCGTCTCCCGGGTGACCGAGGTCGTCCTCCAGCCCGCGGCCAGCGGGACAGCCCGTGGTGCCGGTGCCAGGGTGGTGGCCATGGCAACCCGGCTGGACGACCGAGTGCAGGTCCCGGTGGCCGTCGACGGCCCGGCTGTCGTCACGCTGGCCACGACCGGCCGGCGTCCCTCCGGGGAGGTCGCGGCGACAGGTGCTACCTCTCCGGTCCCCTTCGCGCCCCGCGACGCTGCACCCGCCGACGACGAGCGCCGCTCCGGGCCCGGAGCGGCGGCAGACGTCACCGTCGTCGCCGAGCTCGAACCCGACCCCGCGACCATGGACCTCGCCGACGCCCGTTTCGTGATCGGAGGCGGGGCGGGGCTCGCCGCCGGACAGGACGACGCCGAGGCCACGGCGACCTTCGGCCTGCTCGCCGAGGTGGCGACCGCGCTTGGCGCGTCGACCGGCGGCACGCGGGTCGCCTCGGACGCCGGCTGGATCGGCTACGAGCGACAGATCGGCACGACGGGGGTCGAGGTCGACCCGGACGTGTACGTCGCGTTGGGGATCTCGGGTGCCAGCCAGCACGTCGGCGGGCTCGGGTCCCCGCGCCACGTGGTGAGCGTCAACCTCGACCCGTCCTGCCCCATGGCGGCGATGGCCGACCTCGCGCTCGTGACGGACGCCCGTTCCCTCCTCGTCGAGGTCGCCCGCCGGCTCGGGGTGGGAAGCCCTGGTGCCGACGGCCCCGACGGGGACGAGGTCGACCGTGGCTGAGCTGGTCGTCCCGCCGTCCGGCGAATCGGTCCCTTTCCGGTTCGACGCGGTGGTCGTCGGCGCCGGCCCGGCGGGCTCGGCCGCCGCCCTCGCCCTCGCCCGGGCCGGCCGCTCGGTGGCCCTCGTCGAGCGCGGCCCGTTCCCGGGCTCGAAGAACGTCTATGGCGGGGTCGTCTACGGCCGCGTGCTCGACCCGATCGTCCCACGGTGGTGGGAGGAGGTCCCCGTCGAGCGGTGGGTGGTCCGGCGCTCCACCATGGTGGTGACCGGGAGCCAGTCGCTGTCGGTCGACTACCGGACCCAGACGTGGGGCGACGCGCCCTACAACGGCATGACGACCCTGCGAGCCCGTTTCGACCGCTGGCTCGCCGACAAGGCGGTAGAGGCAGGGGCCACGCTCGTCACCTCGACGGTCGCCACCGGGCTGCGCCGCGACGCCAGGGGCCGGGTGGCCGGGGTCGTCACCGACCGGCCCGACGGCGAGCTTGCAGCATCGGTCGTCGTGGCATGCGACGGCGTCAACTCGTTCCTCGCCAAGGAGGCGGGGCTGCTCCCCCGGACCGCTCCCGAGCACCTCACCCTCGGGGTCAAGGAGGTCCTCGACCTCCCGCCGGCGACGATCGACGAGCGCTTCGGGGTCGGCCGCACCGAGGGCGTCGACATGGAAGTCCTCGGCGGGACGGGCGGCATCGCCGGTGGTGGGTTCCTCTACACGAACACTGCCTCGGTGTCGGTGGGGGCGGTCCTGTCGCTCCCCCAGCTCGCCGCCTCGGGCACGCGCCCGGAGGCGGTGATCGCCGAGCTCAAGGCCCACCCGACGATCGAGCCGCTCCTGCGTGGTGGGCGACTGCGCGAGTACTCCGCCCACCTCATCCCCGAGGGCGGCTACGACACGATGCCACCCCTGGCCGCGGACGGCCTGCTCGTCGCCGGGGACGCCGCCGCGCTCACGCTGGCCGCGGGCATCTGGCTCGAGGGCGTGAACTTCGCCATCGCTTCAGGGTGGGCGGCCGGGCAGGCCGCCGCCCGGGCCCTCGCGTCGGGCGACTGCTCGGCGGCGGGCCTCGCCTCCTATCGAGCCGACCTCGAAGGGCAGTTCGTGCTGGCCGACCACAAACGCTTCCGAGCAGCACCCGGGCTCGTCCTGAGCGACCGGGTCCAGAACCGGTACCCGGAGATGCTCTGCGACCTCGTCGAGCAGCTCTTCACCGTCGCCAACCCCGAGCCCAAGCCGGGCGGTTGGCAGGTCCTGCGGCGGACGGCGGCCCGTCACGGGATCCCCCTCCGTCAGCTGGCCGCCGACGCCCTGCGGGCGGCGAGGATCTTCGGATGAGCGCCGATCCCTCGGTCGCCCGACCGCTCCGAGCACCCGTCCGCTCGCGCCACGGCGGCGCCGTCTACCCCGCGCAGTCGTTCGAGGAGCGCATGGCGGCCGTCGAGTTCCGTGTCGGGACCCGGCCGCACATCACCGTCGACGCCGCGGTCTGTCGGTCGTGCACGACCAAGGCGTGCGTCTCGGCGTGCCCGGCCGACCTGTTCGCGCCCACGGCGGACGGCGGCATCCTCTTCAACTACGAGCAGTGCTTCGAGTGCGGCACCTGCTACCAGGTGTGCAACGGAGCTGGCGCCATCACCTGGACCTACCCCGACGGCGGCCACGGCGTCGTCTTCCACCACGGATGAGCGGCGACCCGTGAGCGTCGCGCCCGCTTCGGCCTTCGATGGCGGCACCTCGGTCGCGCCGGGCGACCCGCGGCCGGTCGTCGCCGTCTGCGTCAAGCCGACCGACCCCCGGCCGCACGTCCACCCGCTCACCGCGACGATCGAGCACGACCCCGGCGCCTCGGTGCTGCCCGCCGCCGAGGCGGCGGCGGTCGAGCTCGGGCTGCGGCTCGGCGAGCACTGGTCCGCCCGCGTGGTCGTCCTGTCCCTGGCCGGCCCGGAGGCCGATGCCGCGCTGGGCGAGCTCGCCGCCCTCGGCGCGGACGTGCTCCGCGTCGAGGGCGGGGCACGTGCCGGGGCCAGTGGCCCAGCGTCCCCGGGACCGGGGCTCGCCGCGCTCGCCCACGACCAGCGCGGCGAGGCACGGGCGCTCGCCACCGTGATCGCCGGCCTCGGGCCCCTGCGCGCCGTCCTGTGCGGGGACCGCTCGCACGAGCGCGGCACGGGCGAGCTGCCGGCGTTCCTCGCCCACGAGCTGGGCCTCCCGCAGGCGCTCGGGCTCGTGCGGCTCGACGCGGTCGGCGACGGGCTCGTCGGCCTGCGACGGCTCGACGGCGGGTGGCGCGAGGAGCTCCGGATCCCCACGCCCGCCGTGTGCTCCGTCGAGGGCGCCGGAATCGTGCCCCGCCGGGCGTCACTTCCCGCCGTCGTGGCCGCGGCCGGACTCGTCATCCCCACCGCCACCGCCATCCCCACCGCCACCGACCCCGCGCACCGCTCCAGCCCTGGCCGAGTCGCGACGGGCCCGCCCACACCGTTCCGCCCGCCCGCCCGCGTCGTGCCCGCCCCGGACGATCCCGACCCGCGGGACCGGATCGCCCGGCTGACCGGCGTCCTCTCGTCTCACGAGCCGGCGCAGGTCGTCGGCCCGGTCGACGCCGCCGAGGCGGCCGACGCGCTCCTCACCTACCTGGCCCGCCACGGGATCACCCCGGCACCGGGTACGTCGGAGCAGCCTTCACCGTGACCGAGCTGGCCCGGCTCACCTGGACGGACGTCGCCGCCACGGCGGCCGGCGCCGTCTTGCTGGTTCCCGTGGGGGCCACGGAGCAGCACGGCCCCCACCTGCCCCTCGGGACGGACACCGCGATCGCCGAGGTCCTGGCGCGGCGGGCCGCCGAGGAGGTGGAGCAGGAACCCGCCGACGGGGGCCGGCTGCCGACCGTCCTCGTGGCACCGGCCATCCCCGTCAGCTCGAGCGGCGAGCACGAGGACTTCCCCGGCACGCTCTCCATCGGCCAGGAAGCCACCGAGCTCCTGCTCGTCGAGCTCGTCCGCTCGGCGAGCCGGCACTTCGCCGCCGTGGTCCTCGTGTCCTGCCACGGCGGGAACCACGAGCCTGTGACGCGGGCGGTAGCACGGCTCCGGGCGGAGGGCCGGCAGGTGACGGCGTGGAGCCCTCGCTGGCATGGAGACGCCCATGCTGGCAGCACAGAGACCTCGGTCGTGGCCGCCCTGGACCCGAGCCTCGTCGCCACCGAACGAGCTGTGGCGGGGGAGACCGCGTCCCTCCGCGCCCTGCTCCCACGCCTCCGGTCCGAGGGGGTGCGAGCCGTCAGCCCGAGCGGTGTCCTCGGGGACCCGACGGACGCGTGCGCCGCCGTCGGACGGGAGCTCCTCGACGCCGCCATGGCCGACCTGGCCGCCCACGTCCGCGCCCTCCCCTGCCCTCGGGACGGTGCCGGGCGGGGCACCGGGGCGCCGGGGAGGGCGGCACCGGGTGGTACGGGAGGAGACGCGCCTGGACGGGTCACCGGACGACGGGAGATGGAGCCGTGAGCGACGACGGGACGAGGGTCGAGGACGGCGAGGGGCGGTCCCGGGTAGCCGTGGTGACGGGTGCGGCACGGGGCATCGGCGCCGCGACCGTACGCGCCCTCGACGCGGCCGGCTGGTCGGTCGTGGCCGTCGACCGCGCCTCGCCGGACCCCCGGCTCCCCTATCCGATGGCCTCGCCTGCGGACCTCGACGCGGTGGTCACCGCGACGTCGGACCGCGTGGTCGGCATCGTCGCCGACGCCACCGACGAGCCGGCGATGGCCGCGGCGGTCGCCCGAGCCGAGGCGGACTTCGGCGGGCTGGACGCCGTGGTCGCCGTGGCCGGCGTCATCGCCGGGGGCGTCCCCCTCTGGGAGCTGCCCACCGCGGCGCTCGCCGCCGTCCTCGACGTCGACCTGCTCGGCCCGATCGTTGCCGCCCGGGTCGGCGTCCCCGCCCTCCTGCGCCGGCCGGAGCCCAGGCACGGCCGCTACCTGGCCGTGGCCTCGGCGGCGGCGACCCGCGGCATGCCCCTGCTCGCCGCCTACGGGGCGGCGAAGGCAGGCGTGGCCGGGCTGGTCCGGGGGCTCGCCGCAGAGCTTGCAGGGACCGGGGTGACCGCCAACGCGGTGAGCCCCGGGTCAACGGACACGGCGATGCTCGAGGAGAGCGCCCGGCTCTACGGCCTCGAAGGGCCCGAGCGCTTCGCCGTCCAGCAACCGGTCGGGCGCCTACTCCAGCCCGAGGAGGTCGCCGCGGCGCTGGTCTGGCTGGCCGGGCCCGACGCCGGGGCGCTGACGGGGGCCGTCATCCCCGTCGACGGGGGGCTCTCGCTGTGAGGCCGGAGACGGGACGGGCCCCGTCGGACCGCCTCCCCTGGTGAGCAGCCCGTCCGGCGGTGGCGTGACCGTGCACGCGGAGGCGGCACCACCACGCGATCCGTACCGCTGGCGTCAGCTCGGCTTCCGGCTCGTCCTCGACTCGTCGGTCCGGGTAGTCGGCCCGCGCCCGCCAGAGGGATCGGTCACGCTCCTCGGCGGCCACCCCGTCCGCCTCGTCCGCCTGTCCAAGGCCGGAGCATCGGCCCTCGGCCGGCTCACGGCACGTCCTCCCGCCGACGACAGCGAAGCGTCGTTAGCCGAGCGGCTCGTCGCCGGTGGCCTGGCCCACCCACGCCCGACAGCGCAGCCCGACGAGACAGCGCAGCCCGACGAGACAGGCTGGCCCCGCTCGGAGGTCACGGTCGTCGTGCCGGCCCGCGGACGGCCGGACCTGCTGGAGACGTGCCTGGCAGCTCTGGGCGGCGACACCCCGGTGGTCGTGGTCGACGACGGCTCGGCCGACCACCAAGCCATCGCCGCCACGTGCCGAGCGCACGGTGCCCGGCATGTGGTCCGCCCCGAGCCCGGAGGCCCTGGGGCGGCGCGCAACGACGGCCTCGGACACGTCGGCACAGAGCTCGTCGCCTTCGTCGACAGCGACTGCATCGTCACGCCGCACTGGCTGGAGGGGCTCACGTGGCTCTTCGCCGACCCGTGCGTAGGTGCCGTCGCCCCACGGGTGCAGCCCGCTCCGACCGGGTCGACACGAGCCGTCAGCCGGTTCGCGGCGTCGCGCTCCCCCCTCGACCTCGGTGGTCGTGAAGGACGAGTGGGGCCCACCGAACGCGTCCGCTACGTTCCCACCGCCGCGCTCGTCGTCCGGACCGCGGCGCTCGGGGACGGGTTCGACGCCGCGCTGCGCGTCGGCGAGGACGTCGACCTCCTCTGGCGCCTGGTCGCCGCCGGATGGGACGTCCGCTACGTGCCCTCGGTCACCGTCCACCACCGCGAGCCGTCGTCCCCATGGGCCCTCCTCCGGCGCCGCGCCCGGTACGGGACCTCGGCAGCGCCGTTGGCACGGCGCCACCGCGGGGACCTCCCGCTCGCCGAAGTGGCACCGCTGCCGGCGGCGATCGTGATCGCTGCGCTC
>JAJZJT010000174.1 GCA_021809995.1 Actinomycetes bacterium | reverse complement strand
GTTCCCGGCCAGCGAGGACGTGGCTGCCAAGACGGGCACGGCCCAGACCGGCTACCACACCACCAACGACTGGATGGTCGCCATGGCCCCGGCCACCAACCCCAAGGTGGTCGTGGCCATCGCCGTCCCCGACCAGGGCGAGCTCCAAACCGGCAACTCGGTGGCCGGCCCGGCCATCGCCAAGATCCTGAAGCAAGCCCTGGCCCTCGCGCCGTGAGCCGACGCGACCCGACCCGGCCCGCAGCGAAGGTCTCGTCCGTGACGACCCCGCGACGTAGGCTCTGACCCGAATGGACCCGACCCCCGTGGACTCCCCGGCGCCTCGCGTCTTCTCCCAGCGTTACGAGCTCGACCACCTGATCGCTCGCGGCGGCATGGCCGAGGTGTACCGCGCCCGCGACCGCCTCCTCGACCGACCCGTGGCGCTGAAGGTCCTCTTCCCCGAGCTCTCCGTCGACCGCTCCTTCGTCGAGCGCTTCCGTCGCGAGGCTCAGGCGGCGGCCAACCTGTCGCACCCCAACATCGTGCCCGTCTTCGACTGGGGCGAGGACTCGGGGACGTACTTCATCGTCATGGAGTTCGTCGACGGCCGACCGCTGTCGGCCATCTTGAAGACGGCGGGGCCGCTGTCGGCCGACCGCGCCGCCGACATCGGCGCTCACGTGGCCAATGCCCTCGGCTACGCCAACCGCCACGGTGTCGTCCACCGTGACGTCAAGCCGGGCAACGTCCTCATCACCGACGAAGGCCTGGTGAAGGTGACCGACTTCGGCATCGCCCGGGCCGTCAACACCGAGGAGAGCTTGACCCAGACCGGGGCCGTCATGGGAACGGCGACCTACTTCTCGCCCGAGCAGGCCGAGGGGATCGGGGTCGACGCCCGCAGCGACATCTACTCGCTCGGGGTGGTGCTCTTCGAGATGGTCACCGGCCGACCGCCGTTCCTCGGCGACACGCCCGTGGCGGTGGCGTCCAAGCACGTGCGCGAGCGCCCTCCCGCGCCGCGCGAGCTCAATCCGGCGGTCCCGCCCACGTTCGAGGCCGTCATCATGAAGGCGATGGCCAAGGACCAGGCCTTCCGGTACCAGACGGCCGAGGACCTCCGGGCTGACCTGCTGCGCTTCACCGAGGGTCGCTCCGTGCTCGCTGCCGACGACCCGACGGTTGCCCAGCACGCCATGGCCGCCACCCAGGCCATCGGCGCGGTCGGCATGGCCGGTGTCGACGCCACCCAGGCCATCCCCCGTCACGGCAGCCACCTCGTCGACGACGAGGGGCCCGAGCCCCGGCGCAGCCGGACGCGTGTCTACGCCGCCGTCCTTGTCGTCCTGCTTCTGCTCCTCGCTGTCGTCGGCGTGCTACTGGCCCGCCAGCTCGGCTATCTCGGCGGCGCCAAGACGTTCTCGCTCCCCGCCGTGGTCGGCGAGCCGGTCTCCCAGGCCTCGAGCACCCTGCAAGGTGACGGTCTCGTGGTCCGGACGCGCTCGCAGGGCTCGTCGCGCCCGACGGGGACCGTGCTCGCCACCAACCCCACGCGCGGCAGCCTGGTGAAGAAGGGCGACACCGTCACCCTCACGGTGGCGAAGAGGACGGCGCCGGCCGTCGCACAGGTGACCGTGCCACCGGTGACCAACACCACCGTGACGAACGCCGAGGACCTGCTGTCGTCCTCGGGGCTCAAGTACACGGTGAAGTCGGTCACCAACAACGCCACCGCCGGCACGGTGATCGACGCCACACCACAGCCCGGTACGTCCATCGCCGCCGGCAGCACGGTGACGCTCGTCGTCTCGTCGGGCCCGGGGTCGGTCGCGGTGCCCAACGTCACCGGGGAGACCCCCACCCAGGCCGTCGCTGACATCACGAACGCCGGTCTCGCCTACGGCGGCACCACCAACCAGGCGTCGAGCTCGATCGGCAAGGGCCTGGTGATCGGCACGACCCCGGCGATCGGCACGTCGGTGCCCCTCAAGACCCAGGTGACGGTCATCGTCTCGACCGGGCCCACGACCGTCGTGGTCCAGAACGTGGTCGGCACGTCGGCCTCGGCTGCCACGTCGACGCTCCAGAACCAAGGTCTGCAGGTCTCAGAGACCACCGCGCCGCTGACCGCCTGTACCGGGCCGTCGTCACCGGGTGCTGGCAACGTGGCCACGCAGAGCCCGACGGGCGGCACGTCCGTGCAGGCGGGGCAGACCGTCGCCATCGCCGTCTGTCCGGCGTCCGGCACGTCTGGCACGTCCGGCACGACGCAGGCGGGCTCCGGGCCCAACCAGGGTGTGGCGTTCGGCCCCGGCAAGGGGCACAAGGGCTAGCCCGCCGGACCGGCAGGCCCGCCGCGCCTGCCTGCCCTCAGGTCCGCGCCGCGGCCTCGGCCAGGAAGTTGGCGAGCAGCGAGGGCCCCGAGGTGGTGAGGACCGACTCGGGGTGGAACTGCACGCCCTCGACGGGCAGCTCGCGGTGGCGCAGCCCCATGATGACCCCGTCGTCGGTGGTGGCGGTCACCTCGAGCTCGTCGGGGACGCTCGCGGGGTCGACGACGAGCGAGTGGTAGCGGGTGGCGGTCATCGGTTGCGGCAGTCCGCTGAACACGCCGCGACCGTCGTGGCGGACCTCGGACGTCTTGCCGTGCATCAGGACGGGGGCCCGGACGATCCTCGCCCCGAACGCCTGCCCGATCGCCTGGTGGCCCAGGCACACTCCGAGGATGGGCACCTCGCCGGCGAGCTCGGTGATCGCCGCCAGGCTCACGCCGGCGTCGTCGGGCCGGCCCGGGCCCGGGGAGATGACCAGCAAGTCGCAGGCGAGCGCCCGGATGCCCGCCACGTCGACGGCGTCATTGCGGCGGACGACCGGCTCGGCGCCCAGCTCGCCCAGCTCTTGGACGAGGTTGTAGACGAACGAGTCGTAGTTGTCGACGAGCAGGACCGTGGCGCCCATTGCGCCTGAAGCGTACCGGCCCGGAGGGGCACCCCTCGCCGGGCCTGTCGAGGCCCGGGCCGGTGCGGGAGCGGCCGCCCACGGCCACTCCCGCGATGGTCGCTAGGCTTCGGCAATGGCAACGAAGGCCAGCGCGGCGTCCCCGTCGGGGGCCAGCCGCAAGGGGAGGTCGAGCGCGGGGCGGGCCCAGCCCAAGGGGACGGCCGCGGGGACGAAGCGGGGCACACGCGGCAGGCGCCGGGGCGGGCACGACGCACCGGCACCGGTGACGAGCGAGCGCTACACGCCGCCGCGGCCCAAGAGCGCCAAGAAGAGCCCGGCATGGATGGGCATCCTCATCGTCGCCCTCTTCGCCCTCGGCGTCCTCGTGATCATCCTCAACTACGTCGACGCCCTCCCCGGAGGTGTGAGCAACTGGTGGCTGGTCGGTGCCATCGGCCTGGTGTTCGCCGGGCTCATGGTGGCCACGGGCTACCGCTGACGCGCCCTACCGCTGACGCGACCTACCGCTGACGCGACCTCGGGCGTCGCGCCCGTTGCCCACTCGGCCGGCGCCCGGTGGTCGGCACGTGCCGACCAGCGGGTCCCTTCGCTCCCGCCCCGGACGCGACCGTGCCGACCCGGAGGTCGGCACGGTCGCTACGTCGCTGTCGGGCCGAGCGGTGTGCCCGGCCGGTCGCGGAGTCAGCCCAGGCGCTCGATGATGGTGGCGTTGGCCAGGCCGCCGCCTTCGCACATCGTCTGGAGGCCGTAGCGGCCGCCGGTGCGCTCGAGCTCGTTGAGGAGCGTGGCCATCAGCTTGGCCCCGGAGGCGCCGAGCGGATGGCCGAGGGCGATCGCGCCGCCGTTCACGTTGACCTTGTCGAGGTCGGCGCCGAGCTCCTTCTGCCAGGCGAGGACCACGGACGCGAACGCCTCGTTGATCTCGACCAGGTCGATGTCGTCGAGGGTCAGCTTGGCCCGGTCGAGCACGGACTTGGTGGCCGGGATCGGGCCGGTGAGCATGGTGATGGGGTCGGCACCGACCACGGCGAAGCTGTGGAAGCGGGCCCGCGGCGTGAGCCCGAGGGCGTTGGCCCGCTCCTCGCTCATGACGAGGACGGCCGACGCGCCGTCGGTGATCTGCGACGAGTTCCCCGCCGTGACCTTGCCGGTGTCCTCGGGACGGAACGCCGGCTTCAGGTTGGCGAGCACCTCGACGCTCGAGTCGGGGCGGATCCCCTCGTCGGTGCGGAACAGCTCGTCGGTGTCGTTGCCGTCGTCGTCCTTGACCGCCACGGGCACGAGCTCGTTGTCGAAGCGGCCCTCGGAGGTGGCCTGGGCGGCGAGCTTGTGCGAGCGGACGGCAAGCTCGTCGAGCTGGGTGCGGGTGATGCCCCACTGCTCGGCGATCAGCTCGGCGCCCTCGCCCTGGCTGACCAGGCCGCCGCGCTCGGCGTAGCGGCTCATCACCCGCGGGCCGAACGGGAAGCCGAGGTCGCGCACGACCGAGGAGCCCATCGGGGTGCGGGTCATCACCTCGACACCGGCGGCGATGACCACGTCGTAGGCGCCGGCCATGACGCCCTGGGCAGCGAAGTGCAGCGCCTGCTGGGACGACCCGCACTGGCGGTCGATGGTGGTGGCAGGCACGGACTCGGGGAAGCCGGCGGCGAGCACCGCGTTCCGGCCGACGTTGAGAGCCTGCTCGCCGACCTGCATGACGCACCCCATGATGACGTCGTCCACGATGGCCGGGTCGAGGTCGTTGCGCTCCACGAGCGCCTTGAGCGGCTCGGACGCCAGGTCGGCGGCGTGCCAGTTGCGCAGCTTGCCGTTGCGCTTGCCTCCGGGGGTCCGTACTGCGTCGACGATCACTGCATCGGTCATGTGCCTGTCCTCCTGGTCTGGTCCGGGCACCGTGCGGGCCGGGTCCGTGGTCGTACGGGGCCCGCTGCGGCCCCCCCTTCGCCGCCCGTCGAGCCCTTGCCGCCCTGTTCGTCCGGCGGGCTGCTCGTCCGGCGCCGCGCCGGTCGCGTCACCCGCCGGACGCGGCCAGGACGGGCCCGCCGCCGACGGTCGGTAGAAGACTTGACTGAACGGTCAAGTGGAGAGCATACGCCGTCCCCTGGGCTCGTCAAGCTCGGGGGACGGGCCGGCCCGCCGGGCCCGGAGGAGGTCCGCCACCGCTCGGGTGGAGGCCGGGCACGGACGAGGGACCGTCGGCCCCCCGCCCCGGGCTGGAGCCTGTCGACGCCCCACCCCACGGCGCTGTACCGTCGACCCGATGACCCAGCGCGCAAAGGACATGGACCGGTGGCTCGGCGACGGGGGGATGTCCCTGATCGGTACCGTCGGTGCCGCCTTCACGGCCTACGGGGTCGAAGGCGAGGACCTCGGGTGGGTCGACGGCGCGTTCACCCCGACGCCCGAGGCGTGCAATCCCCACGGGATCGTCCAGGCAGGCGTCCACGGCCTGCTCCTCGACGCCGCCATGAACTTCGCCATCAACGCCGCCCTGCCCGGTCGTGACCGGACACGCGCGACCCTCGAGATGAAGATCGAGACGATGCGGCCGGCCCTCAAGGGCGGCTCGTACGCGTTGCGGGGGGAGGTCGTCCGCATGGCCCGCCAGGTCGCCTACGGCGAGGCTTCGGTGCGTGACGACGCCGGCGACCTGGTGAGCCGGGCGACCGGCACGTTCCTGCTGCACCGTGCCGAGGCCGACACCGCGGAGCGCGCCCCGAGCTGATCAGGGGTCGTGCCGGGTGCCGCCGCCCGGCGCACGGTCGCGGACCCGGCACCGTCCGCCCGACGAAGCGAGGCGAGACCGGTGGGTGGCACCGCCCGACCGAGGAGGCGGCGTGCACGGCGAGGGAGACGCGGCCCCGGGCGGGTCGGGCGAACGGCTGGAGCGGGAGCGGGCGGAGGCCCGGGGGGCGTCGGCGCCGACGCCGTCGTGCCTGTCCTGCGACGGCCCGGTGCGCCCGGGTTCGCTGCGCTGCTACTGCTGTGACCGGCTCGTCCGGGCGCTCGGCCGGCCCCTCGCCCCGCTCGCCACGGCGTGCACCTACCGGGTGGGCGACCAGGTCCACCGGTGGCTGCGCGCCTACAAGGACGCGCCGAGCCCGGCCTTGCGCGCCGTGACCACCCGGGCGTTGGCCGAGCGGTTCGCCGCGTGGGTGGCGTGGTCGGGTGACGACCTCGTCGGACGCTTCGGTTGTCGGTGGGAGGTCGTGGCCACCGTGCCGTCGACCCGACCGGGCCGTGCCGGAGCGCCCGCCGACGCGCTCGTGGAGGCGGTGCCCGCCCTTGCCGGCTTGCCCCGGGCGCGGCTCGTGCGCGGCCCGGCGGGAGCCGGCCACCTCGTGGCCGATGTCCGGGCGTTCGCCGTGGCCGGTGATCGGAGACCCGACGGTGCCGTGCTCGTCGTCGACGACACGGTGACGACGGGCGCCCGTGCCCAGAGCGCGGTGGCCAGCCTGCGGGCGGCCGGGTGGCGGG
>JAJZJT010000006.1 GCA_021809995.1 Actinomycetes bacterium | reverse complement strand
TCTCGACGAAGCTCGACCCCGACAGGGCGAAGAACGGGACACCGGCCTCGCCGGCGACCGCTCTCGCCAGGTGGGTCTTGCCGGTCCCGGGCGGACCGACCATGAGCACACCTTTCGGGCCGACCGCACCGGCGGCGGCATAGCGGTCTGGGTGCTTCAGGAAGTCGACGACCTCCATGACTTCGGCCTTGGAGCCCTCGTAGCCGGCGATGTCGGCAAAGCGGGTGGTAGGCCGCTCCTCGTCGTAGACCTTGGCCTTGGACTTGCCGATGCCCATGATCCCACCGAGGCCTCCCCCCAGCTGCTTGCGGCTCTTGCGACCGATCCAGACGAACACCCCGACGATGAGCACCAGCGGCAGCAGGAAGCCGAGCACGCCCAGCAGCGAGCTGGTGGAGGGGACGGTTCCGGTCACCTGCACCTTGTGGGCACGGAGCAGGGGCGACAGAGAGGTGTCGTTCAAGGCGGTGGGGATCTGGGAGGTGTAGTGGGCGCCGCCGTGGAGCGTGCCGGTGACCGCGCCCGCCGAGGTGATCGTCGCCGTCGACACCTTGTTCGCCGTCACCTCGTTGACGAAGCCGGTGTAGGTCAAGGTCCGGGTCGGCGTGCCGCCCTTCGAGCCCGGGTGGATCAGCAGAAGGAGCGCCAGCACGATCCCGATCGGCACGATCCACATCCGCCAGCGCGGTGCACCTGAGGTTGGCGCCGGCAGCAGAGAGCGCTGGTTGGGCGGGCCGGGACGCGGCGGGGTCGTGCCGTTCGCGCTGGTCACATCGCGTCCCCGGACAAGAGCGCTCCCGGGCATACCCGAGGCGACGCGGCACCCGGTCGGCTCATCGTCGGTCCTGAGCGACGGCCCCGGGGCAACGGCCCCGCTGCCCGAGCTCGCGGTCGCCGAGCTGCTCGGGGTCCAAGAGCGGTAGGGCGCCCACCTCGGAGCGGCGGGCAGCGCCAACGCCGATGGCATGCCGCGCTGCGAGGTCGATCTCGCGGAGCTGGCCCGATGGGCAGGTCTCCAACGTTGCTCCTTTGCTCCTGGGTGTCTTTTCGAACGTGACGCTCAAGGTCGAGGTCAGCGCCGCCAGGGTCTGGAGCAACGAGGTCGCAGACGGGGCCCGAGAGGGCCTCGGCTGCTACTACTGGTCTGGTTGGGAGCCTACCTCCCGAAGCGATGAAAGCCGGTTCGGGCACGGCGCTCTGGGCAAGTTGACGTGAGCCAACAGGGCGGAGACGTCGGGCCCCGCCTCGATCACCGGAGGAACAGCAGTGGGCGATCCGGTGGATGGGTGTCGGCTGTTCCTGCGAGGTCCTCGGCTGTCACCAGCCCGCGGTTGTCCCTCGCCCAGCGAGCGTGCACAATGGCTGGCGCGGCGTGTCCTGCCTGCTCGCCGGCTTTCGATCCAGACCCCGCTGTGGCGTCCCTCTGCTCTCGCGACCACTGCGCCAGAGGAAGGACAGATGCGGATCGAAGATCGCGCTCTTGCGGTATCGGCGCCAGACAGCGGACCTCGGCTCCGCTTGGGACGGCGTCCGGACGGCGGGCGGGGACGGTGGTGATGGGGGGCCGGCGCCTGGACAGGATCCTGGACTTTCTGGGAGAGGTCGGCGGTTCCGATACCTCGCTCGACTGGCTCTGTGGCATCTGCGCCCAGGAGCTCGGAGTGAGCGGTGCGGCGGTGGCGCTGATCCTCTCCGGCCACGACCCTGGCGCCATCGCCGCCTCCGACGAGGTGGCCGCAGCCGTCGTGGACCTGCAGTTCAGCACCGGTGAAGGGCCTGCCATCGACGCCCATCGCAGTCGACGGGCTGTCCTCGAACGAGACCTGAGCTCCTCGACTCGCTGGCCGGCCTTCGCTCCCGAGGCGGTTGCAGCTGGGGCGGCAGCGGTCTTCGCTCTGCCCTTGCAGGTCGGCGCGGCGCGCTTTGGGGTCTTGATCCTCTATCGAGACCGGCCCGGACCCCTCGGCGAAGGGGTGCTCACCGATGCGCTGGCCATGGCCGAGGTGGCGTGCGAGATCACGCTGGGCCTGCAGGCCCAGGTGCCACCCGGGTCGCTGCACGAGGTCCTCGACCGGCTCGCCGACAAGCGCACCGAGCTCTACCAGGCCACGGGCATGGTTGTGGTGCAGCTCGACGTCGGCCCTGAAGAGGCCGTCGCTGCGATCCGGGCACGGGCGTATGCCACCGACCGTCCGGTGGGCGAGGTGGCCGCAGACGTGGTCGCTCGGAGGTTCCGCTTCGACCAGGATGGGACGGTAGCGCCGCCGGGGAGCCCGCAGCCGTGAACACCCGCCAGGCCGAGCCTGGACGATGATGGGGGTGGTCGACCCCACTCCGTGGCGGCTCGAAGACGAGGAGGTGAGGAGGCCGTGGCTCGAGAGACCCTGATCGCGCGTACCTTCGTGGAGCTGGCCGACACCCTGGTCGAGGGCTACGACCCGCTCGAGTTCCTCCACCACCTGGCCGAGCGCTGCGTCGAGGTGCTCGGGATGGCCGAGGCGGGCCTGGTGCTGGTCGACGCCCGTGGGCAGCTGCAGGCATTGGCTTCCTCGAGCGAACGCATGCACCTCATCGAGCTGCTCGAGGTGCAGCACGAAGACGGTCCCTGCCTCGACTGCTGGCGCAGCGGTGGGGCCGTTGCCGAGGACCACCTGGTCGGCGCCACGGGACGCTGGCCTCACTTCGCTCCCGCTGCCGTCGAGGCCGGGTTCGCCTCCGCGTACGCCGTGCCGATGCGGCTCCGTGACGAGCGCCTCGGGGCTCTCAACCTGTTCGCCAACGAGACCTCTGGCCTGGCCGATACCGATCTGGTCCTTGCCCAGGCGATAGCCGACGTGGCCACCATCGGGATCCTCCACGAACGCTTCATCGCCCGGCGCGAGGAGGTCACCGAACAACTCCAGGTCGCGTTCCACACCCGGGTGGTCCTCGAACAGGCCAAGGGCGTGGTTGCCGAGGCAGCAAAGGTCGACATGGACCAAGCCTTCTCCCTGCTGCGCGGCTATGCCCGCCATCACAACCTGCTGCTCTCCGAGGTGGCACGACGGGTGATCGACCGGGAGGTCGCCGCCGACGCACTCGTGATCCAGCCCCGAAGCCGCTCGGGCCGCCGCCGTTGAAATGACGCCAGGCCGGCGTGGCATGTCGCCTGCCTGAAGTGCTCGATCCGACGTTCCGTCCGCCTTGTGGCGCCCCGAGAATGGTGGTAGCACTGCACGCAGCAGGCGCGGTCGGGCCGATCGGGCCCTGACGGCGACATCGTTGCTCCAGACCCTGGCGACGCAGATCCGAGCGGTGTGCTCGGAGGGCGCCCCGGAGGAAGGGAGCAGCGAGGATGACACGGCCGAGCGACGATGTAGCGCCGTTGGAGCGGCCAGAGCGCGGTTCGCAGACGAAGGTTGCCAGCTCTGCTGGCTCCGATTTCGGGCGGTGGCCGGGGCCGGGCTGGCAGCTCCTCGGCGGAGGGTCTCTCCGTGCCGGCGCAGCGCCAGAGCTGCAAGCGGTGGCCGCCATGGACGCGCTCACGGCCGCCGAGCCAGCAAGCGTGCCCGTCAGGAGCGGAGTAGCGGGCCTGGGCCTCGCCGAGTGGGCGATGGGCTCGTCGGTGATCCTGTCGGTCACCGGCGAAGTCGACGGCGCCGCCACGATCGAACAACTCTCCGAGGCGCTCGGCGCTGCCCTGAGCCTCGGGCCCAAAGGGCTCATCTGCGACCTGGGTGGCGTGGGGTTCTTGGGGGCGGCTGGCCTGACGGTGCTGCTGGTCGCCCGACGGCGGGCCATCGCCTGCCACGCCTGGTTCGATCTCGTGTGCCCGCAGCCACTGCAGCGCAGGGCAATCGCGTTGGTCGGCCTGGACGCCGTGCTCAACCTCCACGACCATGTGACTGAAGCGGCCACCGCCCAGGCACGGCGCGAGGGTCGTCCCGGGTTGGCCACCGCAGCGAGGACCAGATGACCGGCTTCTCGTACGTCAAGGTGGCCCGCCCGGTACGGACCGGGACCGGCCCGACGGGGGGGATGGTCAACGCGCCGAACGCCTCGCCGCCCACCAACCGCCGAAGCGATCGACCCGCGCAGGTTTCCGACCGAGTAGAACGATCACACGCGACGCCGACCCCGGCCGGGATCAACCGGAACGGCTGGCCGAGTTCGCCGGAGTGCACACTCGGCTCAAAAGGCCACGTGAAGAGGCCGGGCTAGTAAGCCGCTACTTCCGGAAGGGTCGAGTGCTCATCGGACTTGCAAGGCCGGCCGGCAGATCGCTGGCGTCTTCACTCCAGTACGTCCGAGTCGTTCGCTCCAAGATCGTCGCCATGGCGTCAGCGGCGGGCGTCAGGTGTTCGCCACGGATGTGAGCCAGCAGGATACGGCGCTTTGGTGCGAGCTGACCGAGGTTGACGCTCACAACGTCGGTTCGCAGGGTCGCCAGCGCGCAACGCGGGGCGAGCGCGATGCCGAGCCCGACGGCGACCATGGCCTGACTCTCTTGATAGTCGCTCGCCTCGTAGACGATCGTCGGGGAGAAGCCAGCAGATTGGCATGTGTGGGTCAGCACCTCCGCCACCGGGTGCTGTGCCCGCGTCACCCACCCTTCGTTGGCTAAGTCCGCGAAGTCAGAGATCCCACGTTCGGTGATCCAGTGGTCAGCCGATACCAGCAGCATGGTCGGGTCTTCGAAGAGGGGCAGCACCTCAAAGGCATCCGTGGGAAGACGCGCCCAGTCGTACTCCCAGAGGAGGGACAACTCGACCTCCCGCCGCTCGAGCATGTCGATGAGCCCGGCGATCCGTGCGCTTCGGACTCTCAACGTGATGTCCGGGTGCTGCTCGCGAAACAGCCGCACAGCGTCTGGCAACGACGACGCGGCGACGGTGGGGAAGGTCCCGATGCGCAGCGTCCCGCGCCGAAGTCCGGCGAAATCGTCCAGGTGCTCCTGAGCCAGCCGCAGCTCACGTTCGATGCGCCCGGCGTGGAGGACTAGCCCACGGCCTGCTTCTGTCAGGTGGCTCCCGCGAGCATCTCGACGCACCAGGGCAATGCCAGCCTCGGCCTCGAGCTTGCTGATCTGCTGCGAGACGGCGGACACGGTGTAGCCGAGCGCGACGGCGGCGCTGGAGATCGAGCCTCGACGATGGACCTCCGCCAGCACGAGCAGGCGCCGGGTATCTAGCATCTAGCCTCCCTTCACTATTACTTAAGCAACTTACAGTAATCATAACTTGTGCTCAATGCACGACACTGGTCATACTGGCCGTGAAGGAGAGGGCGTCGGTCCTCGAGCCGGCCACGGATGCCCGTGGGTGGCGATTCGTACCAAGGAAGAGGGGGGTTCGTTCGTGGCACGCACTGAGCTTGGTGGGGCGAGTGGACAGCCGTTGGACGTTGCCGGAGCGCAGCTGTCCAGACGGAGGTTCCTTACCCTTGGCGCTGGATTCGGCGCGGCCGCAGCAGGGGGTGCGCTACTGGCTGCATGTGGTTCGTCAACGTCCTCCGGGGCCGCTCGGTCATCGTCCGCTGGTAAGGCCGCGCGGGTGAGCTACTCAGGCCAGATCCCCGTCGTCGACGACAAGATCCTGTTCACACTGGCAGCGTACGACCTAGCCTTGAGCAAGGGCTACTTCCAGAAGTACGGACTGAACCTGTCGACGGTAACCTCGTCCAGCGGCGCCGAGATCGTCCGCGAGGCGCTCACAAACCTCCACTTTGGGATCCCGGCCAGTACCGACGCGATGGCAGCCTACGCCACTGCCCCTTCCCAGTTGCGGATCATCGCCGGCTTGTACGACACAGCTGCGCTCGAGTACATCGTCCTGCCCAATTCGCCGATTCGTAGTGTCGCGGATCTCAAGGGCAAGAAGATTGGGTGCAGTACGCCTACGGCCCTGAGTACTTACTTCGCCACTCTTGCTGTCAAAAAGGCCGGTCTGGTTCCGGGGCAGGACGTCACAATTGCCTATATCGGAGCTCCCCCTGCGGTATATGCCGCGCTACAGCACGGATTGGTCGACTGTTGCTGGTCGATCCCTCCCCTGTCGACAGGGGAGATAGCCGCTGGCTCCGCCCGACTGCTGTTCAAGGCGAGCCAGTATGCTCCTAACTGGTTCGATAACTGCATCGTTGCCGATGCGGCCTTCGTGAAGTCAAACCCAGAGATCACGAGGAACTTTCTCTCGGCGATCGGAGAGGCTACGCAGTTCATTCGAGCGAACCCGTCCCAGGCGGGCAGCGAATGGGCGGCACTGGCCGGGCAGCCCGCGGCGGCCACGGTCACGGCTTTCACTGAAAACCGTGACAATTTCAGCCTGAGCTTCAAGGGTTCGTACATCACCGCGGCGGCACAGGCAGACGCCGTGACGGGAGTCGCGCATGGTATCGCCAAGGCGACGGCAATCGCCGACGGCAGCTACCTCCCCTCTCCGTTCACGTACTCCGCCTGACGCGATGACGGCAATAGATATGGTGCGCGCTGCTCAGCGAGAAGAGCTGAGCCAGACTCCCCACATCGACTTCGACGCGGTGGCAGTGATGTACGACTCCCGCGGCCGGACCACGGAAGCAGTTCGCGAGGTGTCGGGCCAAGTGCCAAGGGGGGCGTTCGTCTCGATCGTCGGGCCCAGTGGCTGCGGAAAGACGACGTTGCTCGATCTGGTCGCTGGCCTTAGGGCGCCTAGCCGGGGGACCGTGCGGATCGACGGCGAAGCCGTCAGCGGGCCACGGAAAGACACCGCGATTGTCTTTCAGGAGGATTCGACTCTCCATTGGCGCTCTGTTCTCGACAATGTCGCCTTCGGCCTTGAAGTTCGACAGGTGCCACGCTCGGAACGAACCGCCCGAGCAAGGCACGTTATCGAGGCCCTGGGTCTCACCGGTTTTGAGAAGCACAAGCCAAGTGAGCTTTCGGGTGGCATGCGCCAGCGGGTGGCGATCGGCAGGGCGTTCGCGCTCGACCCGCGCCTGTTGTTGATGGACGAACCTTTCGGCGCGCTCGACCAACTGACCAGACGGAGCGTGGGGGACGTACTGCTCGACCTGTGGTGGTCGGAAGAGCCAGACGAGCGTAAGACGGTGCTGTTCGTCACGCACGATACGACCGAGGCCGTGTTCCTGTCCGACGAGGTCTGGGTCCTATCCGCCCGCCCCTGTGAGTTGCTGACGCGAGTGCCCGTGCCGCTTTCGCGACCCAGGACCAAGCCGATGATGACGTCGCCCGAGTTGCAGCAAGTGGTGCGCCAGGTGGAGGACGCACTCGATCTTCCGCGGCCGGAAGACAGGTGAGTGGATGCTTGCCGCCGTCCCCCGCTCCACCCGGGCCAGCTGGATGAGGCGTTTTGGTGCCCGGTGGGGGCTGCGGGCGCTGCTGGCCGTGGTCGGGCTCGGGGCATGGCAGATCGCGGTCTCGGTCGCCCATCTGGGCTTCCTGGTGCTACCGGAGCCAGCCAGCGCTATCGGTGACGGGTTGCGGCAGTTGGGCAGATCCTCGTTCTGGTCGATGGTGGGGATCACTGCCGAGCTCACGATCGTCGCCGCCGTGGCCGGCGTGTTGGTGGGCGGTGTGGCGGGCATTGCGCTATGGAAGGCCGGAAATGTAGGCCGCGGCATCGAGAGTGTCCTGGTGGCCTGGTATGCCACGCCGACCATCATCTTCTATCCGATCGTCCTGGTCCTTCTCGGGCTGAACAGCTGGCCGATCATCGTCATCGGCATTCCGATCGCCGCCGTCCCGTCGGCGCTGGGAATGCTTCACGCGCTGCGGGCAACCGGCCCCAGGTTTGAACGCATCAGCCGGTCTCTTTGCCTCGGCGGGTTCACGAAGTACCGCAAGGTGGTGCTGCCTGCCGCACTACCCGTTGCCCTCCCGCAGATCCGTGTCGCGATCTTGTTTTGCGCGCTCGGCGTCATCGCCGTCCAGTTCGTCGACGGCAGCTCCGGTATCGGCTATGGAATCTCCCAGGCGTACCAGCGGTTCGACGCGACCGCGATGTGGGGGCTGGTGCTCGACACGTTGGCAGGGATGGTCATCCTGAACGCGTTGCTGACAGCGCTGTTCCGGCGGAGGGCTGAGGTGGGGCGTGCGCCCCGAGAGGGCCGTCCGGCTCGGCGCGACAGAGTCGTCCGCCACACTGCCCTTGGCGCCACGGTGCTGGCAGCCATTGGGCTGTGGGCGCTTCTCAGCCTGACCACGTCGACGATTGCCAGTCCGGCCGCGGCGGTGTCGCAGCTGGCAGACAAGGCTGGCGCCTCCTTGGGCACCGCCGTGCTTTCCACTGTCGAGGCACTGGCGGTGGGGTTTGCGCTGGCAGTCATCTTTGGAACGGTGGTGGGCTACATCATGGGCCGCAGCCACGTCCTGCAAGATGCCTACGGCAGCCTACTGGCAGCGTGCTTCACCGTTCCGACGGTAGTGATCTACCCGCTCTTTCTCGGAATATTTGGCGTCGGCGAAACCGCCAAGTTTGTCATAGCAGGGATTTCCGCCTTCTTTCCGATCGCCATCATTACCAGCGAGTCGATTGCCAATGTTGACCCAGTGCTGTCCAAGGTCGCGGAATCATTGCACTGTTCCCGCTGGCAAGCCGCTCGCAAGGTGATCGTACCTGCCGTGCTGCCACAAGTGCTGGGCGGCATTCGCATAGGTTTCGGTGTCGCGTTCATTGCTGTAGTCGTTAGCGAGATGTTTACTTCGAACTACGGACTTGGCGTGCAGGCTCTGACGTACTACAACCAGCAGGAGTACGGGGCGATGTACGGTATGATCGTTTTGATCATCGCCATTGCGCTGATCGGGACGGGGCTATTGGTCGGCCTCGAAGGGCGTCTCGAACGCCGATATGAGTAACGTGCTGCGGCCAGTGCTCTTCGGTGAACGTTCTAGCACTGGCAGAGTGGGTGCCGATGATGGAAGTGCCGGCATCGAGTCAATCCTCGGTCTGGCCGCTGATGTGCATCTTCGCGAGCTGTCGGTCTCAGGAGCTCGTGTTCAGGTGCGGATGGTGGGAACGGGCCCCATCGGGATCGTGCTCTTGCATGGTTGGGCCTGCTCGTCACTGTACTGGCTGCCTGTGCTGAAGCGGCTGCCGGTAACGGAGGTGACAGCCGTGGCTGTCGACCTTCCAGGTTTCGGTGGCAGCGGCGTCTCTCGCGGGCCGTGGAGCTTCGAGGCCTGCGCTGAAGTGGTCGGGGAAGTAGTCCGTTCGCTCGATCTGCCAACGCGCACGCTGGTGGTGGGTCACTCGATGGGAGGAGCGGTGGCCCTGACACTCGCGGATCGCTTGCCTTTCGAGCAAGTGGTGCTCGAAGGATATTGTCCAATGCCGCCATCGCTACCAGAACGGATCGAACGCCTTCGGCTCCTACGGGAGGAGGGAACGTGCGGCCCGTGGATTGAGTCAATGGTGCGGTCATGGTGTGTTCGGACGATGGGTCCGAATGATGTGGCAATACTCGCTGGTGTGGCCCGGAATGTATCTGTCGAGGTGTTAGTGCGCAGCATGTACTGCATCCTCGAAGGCGTTCCTTTGGGAGTGGCAGTCCGGCAGTGCAAGGGGTCGGCATGGGTATTTGGCCTCGCTGACTCGCACAGGGAAATGTCGGCGGTCGAAGCGATGGCGGAAGAACTGGGGGCGAACCTGACGGTCATGGGTAGATCTGGGCACACCCCGCACGTCGACGAACCAGATGCGTTCGTGGACTTCGTTATGCGGCGTGCTCTGGGAAGGCCGGATGGGATCGACGGCGATGGGTCATGACGTGCGTGCGACCTGGATGAGAGGTGGGACGAGCAAATGCTGGCTGTTCGCGCGCGAGCGGCTCCCCGGAGACCCGGCTGATCGGGACAGACTGATCAGTCGTGTGTTCGGTAGCCCTGACGCACGGCAGATCGACGGTGTCGGGGGTGCGACATCGACCACGAGCAAGGTCATGGTCGTCGACGAGGCGCGCAGTGGCTCCGGACGCGTCGAATACGAGTTCGGCCAGGTGGTTGTGGAGGAACCGCGGGTCGAGTGGACGAGTAATTGTGGGAATTGTGCTACCGCACTCGCCCTGTATGCCGCTCAGCAGGGTTATGGCATGCAGGATGGGGAGCAGATCCGTGTGCAGCTCGTGAACACGCGCACCGACCTTGTTCTGGATGCCGCGATCGCACTTCGCGGTGCGGAGGTACCTAACTCAGGAGATGCGATGGTCCCCGGTGTGACACACCCGGGCGTCCCTGTGCGGCTCGAGTTCGGCCGGGAGAGCTGGACCAGCAAGGGCGGGTCGATCATGCCGACCGGTGTGGCACGTGAGCAGGTCATGGTGGGCTCGTACCGGGCTACGGCGTCCGTTATCGATGCAGGTACGCCCGCCGTCTTCGTCGACGGTGCCGACCTCGACCTCCATTCCGGCGCGGACGGGTTCGAGGAACAGTTGACTGCGCTGGTCGATCCGCTCCGCGATGCTCGTCGCGACATCCAGGGAAGGGTAGCTCGTTGGGCCACGGACCTGGGAGAAGCGATCCCAAAGATCGGCGTGGTGGTCCCTGCGGCTTCGGGTAGCAACGTCGACGTGATCGTGAGGATGCTGTCGATGGACAAGCTGCACCCGGCGATTGGTATTACGAGCGCAGTTGCGGTGGCTGCTGCCAGTGCCATCGAAGAGTCTGTCGTCGCTACTTGTCTGGGTGACAGGGCCGAGGGGCCGAAACTCCGCATCGGGACCGCTGCAGGGGCGGTCGACGTGATCCGCGTCCGTGACGATGATGCACAACTGGTGGCTGTCGAGGTGGTGCGGAGCGCCCGGAGGATCGCCGACGCCCGGATCCACCTCCCGTCCGAGGTGCGAGCGAGCGAGCCCGGATGGTCAGCGCGGTGATGGTCGTACTGGATTCGGCCCGGTCCGAGGGACGTTCGCCGCAAGGCGCGCGGCGCCGGAGAGGATGCCCATGGGCGGGTCACCAGCCTGACGCCACGTCGCGCGTCGGCGCGACGAGCTCCTTTTCCGGGATCCGCTCGTGCGGCTTGGCAGCGTCTTCTGGTCAGCGATGAGGTGCCGCTGAGGGGACCCAGGGTGGCCAGTGCCTCCTTCGAGGGGAGCCTGGCGTGCGCCCCACGTAGAAGACCCCTCGGATCGCCGGTGAGAGCGACGGGCCCGTCTCGGGTAGGGATGGGAGTCGTGTCGTCGGAGGCGTTGTCGTCGTGGGCTCGGCGGGCGACGGGCACCGCGTCGTCGGCCGACGCGGTGCCGAGGAGCAGCAGGTGCCGCCGTCCTGGCCGGTGGGCCTGGTTGTGCGTTGGCCGACCTGAGGGCAGGCTTGCCGCCGCGCTCTTCGCCGCCGGGGTACTCGATCCCCGTGAAGGTCACCGGCGTCGAGTCGTCGTGGAGCCCGTTCAGCTCCACAACCGGCGCGCGCTCCACTGACGCCATCGGCACGGTGACGAGCGTGGCCCGATCGCCGTCGAAGATCCGGTCGAGCATGCGGCCCACTCGGTTGGCGTCCAAGGCGGCGGGCTCACCGGGCATTGGTCCGAGCAGCCAGGCGCCGAAGGGCGCTGCCCGCTCACCGAGGGCCTACAGGGGAGACGGTGGCCGGCGATGCTGTTGCACAGCGCCACGCCGTGAACAGGGGCGGAGACGCGAGTCGGAGACGGGCGCCGTCGAAGAGGACGAAGGGCTCCAGGGGCGCGAAGATCCCCTTTCACGAAGAGCACCAGTTGACGACGGGCAACGCGCCGACGAGCTCGCGGTCGAGGGTGAAGCGCTCCTCGTCCGACATGGATCCCCTCCGTGAGCCGGTCTTCGGGAGGGGCCAGTGCCGCCGTTGGCAGATCTCCAAGCCCTGCATTCCCTGCCGGAGGGGCGGAGGAGCACGGTGGTCAGCCGGCTCGGACGCCTCGGGGCCGGGCGCTGGTCGCTGGAGGCCGAGCTCGGCCGGATCGCGTTCATCGGCCCGGAAAGCCGCGTCGTTCCGTGACGGGTGGAACTGGCCGTGCCGCTGCCAGAGCAAGCCTCCGCGACGCCATGGCCTCTGCTCCCAATGGAGCTGGACTTGCCGGGGCGCGACCGGGCGCCACCTCCTCGACGAGCGTGGGGCCGAGCTGCACCGCGAGCGGATCGGCGACGTCGACGCCTCGAGCAGATCGTCGCCGGGATGGCACAGGTGGACGAGTCGGCGGACGCGGTCCTCCTTCGGAGAGCGCCCTTCGAGCGTCACCAGCCCTCTCGGCCCGCCGGCCCGGGTCGCGACGAGGGTGTTCTGTCGTCGAGAAGGTGGGAACGTCCGGTGAAGAGGCTGGGTCAGCGACCAGCCTGATCCATTCGCGCCCACTGTGCTCGGCGCTCCGATCAGGGACAGCCACCTACGCGCTGACCACGAGTTGGAGTGCTGGTCGTGCCAGGATCACGCAGTGCGATCCCATCTTGTGGTGCCGCAACTGTGACGGGGGATGCTCCGTGGGCGAAGAGCTGATGGCCCGGCCGAACCGTCGGACGCGTGGCGGTCCGGCTGCCGACGGGCCGATCGCCGGCGGGGAAGGTGCCGTCAAGGGGCAGATCACGAGCCTCGAGGGCATTCCGGCACTGTCGCTCGACGCGATCAGCTCGGTGGCCTACGGGCCCGAGGCGATGCTCGTCGTGCTGGCGACGGCGGGTGCGGGCGCGCTCGCGAAGATCGAGCCGATCACGGTCGCCATCGTGGTCCTCCTCGTGATCCTGGTCTTCTCCTACCGCCAGGTCATCGCCGCCTTCCCCGAGGGTGGAGGCTGCTACGCGGTCTCCAAGGCCAACCTGGGTGCCCGAGCCAGCCGTCTTGGCGCCGCGTCGCTCGTCGTCGACTACGTCTTGACCGTTGCCGTGTCGATCTCGGCAGGGGTCGCCGCCCTCGTGTCGGCGTTCCCGACCCTCGGACCGGACAGCCTTGTCATCTCCCTCGGGTTCCTGGCGGTGTTGACGGCGCTCAACCTGCGCGGCATCGCCACGAGCGCCCGGACGTTCCTGTTGCCGACGGCGGTGTTCATCGCCGGGATCTACGTCGTCATCCTCGCCGGGTTGTTCCGCTCCCACCCGGCGGCGGGCGCCGGCATCCACCCGGCCGTCGTCCCCAAGGTGGCGGCGGCGGTCGGGGTGCTGCTGTTGCTGAAGGCGTTCGCGGCGGGGTGCAGTGCGCTCACCGGGGTGGAGGCCATCGCCAACGACGTGCCGGCGTTCAGGGCTCCGCAAGCTCGGCGGGCGATGCGCACCGAGGTCCTCCTCGGGGGCATCCTCGGCACCATGCTGCTCGGGCTCGCCGTGCTCACGGTCCGGTTCCACATCGCCCCCGAAGCCAGCCAGACCGTGCTCAGCCAGATCACCGGCGCGTCCGTCGGAAGGGGGGCGATCTACTACGTCGTCGACCTGTCGACCACGCTCATCCTTGCGCTCGCCGCCAACACCTCCTTCGGAGGGCTGCCCGTGCTGGCCAGCCTCTTGGCGCGCGACAACCTGGTGCCGCACGTGTTCGGGCTCCGGGCCGACCGTCCGGTCTACCGCTACGGCGTGGTGGTCTTGGCCGTGCTGGCGGGTGTGCTGCTGATCGCGGTGAACGCAAATACGAACTCGCTCATCCCGCTGTTCGCGATCGGGGTGTTCACCGGCTTCACCCTCTCCCAGACCGGCCTGGTGCGACACTGGCACCGGGAGCGCCCTCCCTACTGGTGGGCACGGGCGGCGCTCAATGGGACCGGGGCGGCGATGACCGCTGCGGCCACGGTCATCTTCTTGGTGACCAAGTTCACCGGCGGTGCGTGGGTGGTGGTGATCGCCGTTCCCGCCCTCATCCTCTTGTTCTCCCGGATCGCCCGCTACTACGAGGACGTCGGTGTCGAGCTCGGGCTCGGCTCGACGCCGCCGATGCCCCAGCCAGAGGATCGCCTGATCGTGGTGATGGTCGCGACGGTGTCGCGGATGGCCGAGTCAGCGCTCGCCACGGCGCTTTCGCTCGGCCATGACGTGGTAGCGCTTAGCGTCCAGTTCGACGACGAGCGTGCCGCGGCCTTGCAGGTCGCGTGGGACCGCTGGCAGCCCGGAGTCCCCCTCGTCGTTCTGCGTCCGCACACCCGGTCCATCGCCACGCCCGTGCTCGAGTACCTCGCATCGGCCGAGGTCCGGGGTCGCAAGGTGATGGTCCTCATCCCCGAGGTGGAGCCGCGCAAGTGGCGGCACCGGCTCTTGCAGAACCAGCGCGGCGCGATCCTCGCCGACGTGCTGCGCCGCCGGAGCACCGCGGCGGTCGGACGAGTCCCGTACCACCTGACCAAGGACTGACGACCAGTTGCTCCCACCTCGTGATGCTCGCCGGCGCTACGGCTGGGCACCTCCACCAGCGCCGCCGATCAGCTGCTGGAGGATGGCGTCCTGGGCGAGGAGGTGCTCTTGGAGCTTGACGACCTCGTGGAGGACCGCGTCGGCGTCGTTGTAAGTGGCCTCGGCCCGCTTGTCGGCCGCCGCCGCGAGCACGTTCTGGCCGACGATGATCACCGACAGCAGGACCAACTGCAAGAAGGTCTGCGAGATCCACGAGACGAGCACAACCGGGTTGTGGGAGCTCACCGCCGAGGGGAGGCTGACCAGAGCGAGCGCGGCAAAGGCGTAGGCGCACCACATCGTGCCGACGCCATTGGTCACCTTCACGGCGAACCAGGCGTTGAACCGGGCTGCCGCGCTGTCGTGCGGAAGCTGGTCGCTCACCTTGATGGGCTGGGCGCCGTGCTCGAGCTTCTCCTTGGTCCGGTGGTGGGGCACGTAGTCGTAGACGGACAGCGTGGCCATTGGTGGCCTCCTCGGTGGAACGGTGGCGGACCGCCCCAGTCTTCCGTGTCGACGGGTTGGTGCTGCGGAGGCTCCGCCGAGCCCCGCCCATCGTCGATCGCCTGAGTTGTGCCGCCGTCAGGCCGTGCTGGCGCAACGACCGCTCGGCTCGTCGAGCCGGTGCCGGCTGGAGCCATGGCGCGAACCCCGATCTCTCCTTCTCTCGGCTGGAGGGCCGAGTGCGATGTTGGCGGTGGTGGCGACGATCGGTGCGTTCGCAGCTCAGGCCGCGATCTCGACGCAGGCCATCCGCTCCGACGACGAGGTGGGCGTGCTCGTGCCGGCGCTGCCGTCCCGACTCGGTCTGCGACGTCGTCGAGCCCGCGAGCTGTGCACCCGAGGGGACGCCCGCCACGGCCGCCGGTGCGTCGGGGGCGGAGGATGGTCGCTCGGGGGCTGGGCCCGTCGAGCGTCGCCGACGGCGCGTGCCGTGCTCCGGGTCGGCTGGGTACGGTGCGACGATGAGCCCAGCGGCTGTCGAGGTCGGAATGCTCCACTTGGTCTCCAGCGCGTGCCCCCCGGGGTTGCTGCGAATGGCGGGGGAGGCCCCCAACCCCTCCACCTGGTGCTGCACTGGACCTCGGCCTCCCTGCTCGCCGCCCACCTCCGACCCCGGGCTCATGGACCACGTGCTGACCACGCTCCTGTCCGGGCGGTGCGGGCTCGACTGCCGTCTCCCCGGGTCGTGATGGCCTCGGCTGGCCGTCGCCCGTGGGGGCTTGCCCAGGCTGCCCCGACCGTCCGTGGTGCAGCCCCCTCTGGCCGCTCGACGGGCGATCGTGGCTGACGACCGGGGAGGGCTCCAGCCCAACGTCCCGGCCACCGTGCGGGAGCTGCCGCTGCGGTTCTGGATCGCGCTCGTCGCCACCGGGGTGGCCGCCGGGCTCGGGGCCATGGCCATGATGGCCGTGCTGCGTGCCGTCCAGCACATCGCCTTC
This sequence comes from Actinomycetes bacterium, assembly GCA_021809995.1. GTDB lineage: Bacteria > Actinomycetota > Acidimicrobiia > Acidimicrobiales > RAAP-2 > JAJZJT01. The sequence continues at coordinate 16,893 of JAJZJT010000006.1, read as the reverse complement.
GACTACCGCGTCGGAGACTACGTGGCGGCCGTCGCCCGCCACGGTGACCTGTGGCGCATTGTCGTGGTCGGGCTCGGCGGTGCCGTGGCCGGGATCGGGTGGTGGGTGTTGCGCCAGAAGGCCGGGGGCACCGGCGGGGAGCCGACGGCCGCCGTGTGGACCAAGCGCCCTGACCTGTCGTGGTGGCGAACGGTGGCGAGCAGCACCCTCTCCGAGGTGGTGATCGGTCTCGGTGGCTCGCTCGGCCGCGAGGCCGCCCCCCAGCACGTGGGAGCCGCTGCGGGGTCGACGTTCGGGCGCCGGCTCGGTCTCACGAGAGACCAGCGGGTGCTGCTCGTGGCCTGCGGGGCGGGGGCGGGCGTGGGTGCCGTCTACAACGTTCCGCTCGCAGGCGCCCTGTTCGCGGCCGAGTTGTACCTTGGCTCGTTGTCCCTCGTGGCCGTGGTGCCCGCACTGGTGGCCTCGGCCATCGCCACCGCAGTCGCCTGGACCACCCTTCCGCCCCACGTCCTCTACCGCCTCGCCCCCACCGGCTTCCCGTCGGCGTCCATGGTGATCTTCGCCCTCGTCGCCGGGCCGGTCCTCGGGGTTGCCTCCGCCGGGTACGTCCGGCTCATCGCTTGGGCGAGCGATCATCGGCCGACGGGTTGGCGGCTCCTCGTCGAGCCCGTGGCTGCCTTCACGGTGCTCGGCGTTGCCGCCATCGAGTACCCGCTCCTCCTCGGCAACGGCCGGGACCTCGCCCAGTTCGCCTTCGGCGGCACCGCGGTCCTCGCGACCGTTGCCGCCCTCGCGGCGTTGAAGCCGGTCATGACCGCCCTGTGCCTGCGCAGCGGAGCCTCGGGTGGCCTGTTCACGCCGACCTTCAGCTTCGGGGCGGTGCTGGGGCTCACCCTCGGGCACTTGTGGGCCATGGCGTGGCCAGGCGCATCGCTCGACACCTACGCCGTGATCGGAGCGGGAGCGATGATCGGCACTGCCATGGAGGCGCCGGTGGCCGGGATCGCCTTCACCCTCGAGCTCACCGGGACGACCACGGTCTCCCTCGTGGTCGTGGCGCTCGCCCTCGCCGGTGCGCTCCTCGTGTCCCGGCAGCTTGTGAGCCTGTCGATCTACTCGGCCCGCATCGCCAAGCCCACCGCCCCTCCCTTTGCCACCGACGCGGCGCCCCCTCCCGCGAGCCCCACCTCGCCCGATCGGCCAGGTGAAGATCGCCAAGCGCGCTGAGGCACCGACGACACGGCTCCGACCCGCGAGGTCGCACCGGGGTGGATGGCCCGTTGGCCCTCGTCGGAGCACGCGTGCCAGTCCTCGAACTCGCCAAGTCCGCGCTTCGAGGACGTCCTCGAAGTGGCGAAAGGCCCCTCGTCCGAGACGGCGGTCGACAGCCGATCCGCGCGGTCCAAGTCGGAAGGCGCCACGACGATGCCCGCCCGCCCGCCCGCCCGCCCGGCGAGGTCGACGGAGAACGGACGCAGCGTGGGTACGGGCCGGTTGCCACGTGGCGTGTCGAGCTGGTTGGCGCAGCCCCGAGCGCCCGACGACGGGCTCGTCTGCGCGACCCGCTCGCAGCTCGCCCCGTTCGTGGAGCTCGCCCGGACCCTCCGGCGCTCCCGGGAGTCCGTCGAGGCGACCATCGAGGGGAGGCTCAGCCATGGCATCTCGGAGTCGAGCAGCACCACCGGCAACGCACCGACGAAGTTCGTCGCGTTGGATCGCTACATTTGGTGGCGGCTGTCCCGCTCGACGTGCGAAAAGCGTGGCTGCGACCTGCAGCCGGACCAGCGCCTGGTTCCGCGACCAGGGCCTGCACGTGCTCATGGGCACCATCCGATACCCGAAGGCGGCGTGACCATGTCCAGACAGATCGTCGGTGGGCTCCATGTGGGACGACCGCACGTACGGATCGAAAGGGGGATGGGGGACCGGGCCATGACGGCGCCGCGCCCCTGACGGCCGATGGACGAACTTGTGTGGCCGCGACCGGTTCCGTTGGTCGGTGATCCGACGTCAGCGGCCCAGCGTTCTGCGGATCCTGCCGGATGGTCGTTCGATGCGGCGACGGTGACGGCAGTGCACGAGGTCCTCGCCGCGAGGCGGGACGTCCGCCGTTTCCGGCCTGACGAGGTGCCGTCGGAGGTGGTGGGGCAGGTGCTCATGGCGGGCCATCGGGCTCCGTCCGTCGGGCACTCCCAACCCTGGCGCTTCGTCGTCGTGCGAGATCAGAGAACGCGTGACCAGGCTGCGTTCATGGCCGACCGCGAGCGGCTTCGACAGGCCGAGATGCTCACCGAGGAGCGAAGGTCGCGGCTGCTCGACCTGCAGCTCGAAGGCATCAGGGAGGCACCGGTTGGCGTGGTCGTCGCCTGCGACCGGCGGGTACCGGCTGAAGGTGTGCTCGGGCGGGCCAGCTTCGCCGATGCCGACATGTGGAGCTGCGCCTGCGCCATCGAGAACATGTGGCTGGCGGCGCGGGCGGTCGGCCTCGGCCTCGGCTGGGTGACGCTGTTCCAGCCCGAGGAGCTGGCCGGACTGCTCGGCCTGCCGCACGGGGTCGAAACACTGGGTTGGCTCTGCATCGGGTGGCCGGACGAGCGGCCCCCCAGTCCCGGACTGGAGCGGCACGGCTGGTCGGAGCGCGCACCGCTCGAGGATGTCGTCGTGGAGGAGCGTTGGCCGTGCACCGACGAGCCCGCCGCCCCGGTATCGCACCTGGCCGGTCCCGGGCCTGCGTCGGTCGTCGCCGGGCGCGACGAGGGAGATCATCGGCTTACCGTCCCGGGCTCGCTGGGATTGCTCGACCTCGTCGTGAACCGGGTGCTGGCTCTGCGGCCAGATCCTCCGACGACGGGAACGCTCGTCGTCGCGGCCGGTGACCATCCGGTGACGAGGCACGGAGTGTCTGCCTTCTCCCCTTCGGTCACGGGCGACGTCTTGGCGGCCACCCGAGCCGGTGTGTCGCTCGGCGCCGTGACGGCACGTGAGGTCGGCCTGGCCGTGGAATCGGTGCACGCCGTCGCCACCCGTCACACCGGTGACATGGTCGCCGACGACGCGCTCGATCCCGCCGACATCGAGCTTCTCTTCCGTTCAGGGGAGGAGCTCGGCCGACGGATCGGGGCGGACGGGCTCGTCTGCCTCGGGGAGGTGGGCATCGGCAACACGACCGTAGCGGCCGCCCTGGCCTGCGCCTTGCTGGGGATCGACGTAGACGAAGCCGTCGGTCTGGGTGCGGCGGCAGACTCGGCCATGGTGCGCCGGAAGCGGGACGTCGTCGCGGCCGCACTGAAGCGGGCCCGCTCCACTTACGGCAAGCGGCTCGGCGAACCGGAGGTGGCGCTCGCCGCGGTCGGTGGTCCCGAGATCGCGTTCCTCGCCGGGCTGACTGTGGCCGCCGCCGCAGCTCGGGCACCCGTGGTGCTCGACGGCTTGGTCACCTCACTCGCTGCGCTGGTTGCCGTGCGCATCGAACCTGCAGCCCAGAGCGCCTTGGTGGCGGGCCAGCGCAGCCGAGAGCTGGCCCACGGCCGGGTGCTCGCAGAGCTCGGCCTCGAACCGCTGCTGCAGCTTCGACTGCGCGCCGGGGAGGGCGTCGGTGCTTGCCTTGCCGCCCAGATGGTGTTGACGGCCGTACGTTCGCGCCAGTCGACGGCATCGGTCGAGGAGCTGTGGGCTGAGACCGACCTCTCCTGAGCGCGGCGGCTGCATGCTGCCGTGCAGGAGACGTGCTCAGAGCATCTGCGGGCGCCGACGGGACGAACGCGGCCCTGCCTCGGAGGCGCTTCGAACACCAACCAGCGGCGGGCCAACCAGCGGCCGGATCCGGCAGCCGTAACGGCCCTCGAGCACGATGACCGCGCCGTTCGGCACCGGGTGCGAGACGTCGTACGCCGCGGCCATCCCCGTGACGTGGGCCACGAGGCAGCGGATCGTGTCCCCGTGGGTCACGACCACGGTCGCCTCCGTCGGGACCACGTCAGCCAAGGCGGCGGCTACCCGCTCGGTCACCTGGTGCTCCGATTCACCTCCGCCGATCGGTGCGTCCGGGTCGGCCCGGTGGCTCGCCAGCTCGGCGTAGGTCTCGTCGTACCCGAGCCCTTCTAGCCGTCCGAGGCACTGTTCGCGCCAGCGCGCGTCCATGTGCACGGGGGCCGCCAGGGCAGTGGCAACGATCTGTGCCGTCTGGACCGCCCGGACCAGGTCGCTGGCGATCACGGAGCGGACCGGCTGGCCGTTTCGCTCGGCGTCGGCGCGGATCGCTCGCGCCGCGGTGGACGCCTGTCGCCGTCCGAGAACGGTCAGGCCCGGGTGGGAGATCTGGCCTTGGGTCCGGCGCAGGAGGTTCCACTCCGACTGGCCGTGGCGGACCAGGTAGATCATCGGTGCGGGATGCCCCGGCGGAGCAGGTAGGTGTCCATCACCCATCCTCGGCGGGACCGGATCTCGGCCCGTCGGGCCAGGATCGCGTCGGCCACCTCTCCCAGCTCGCCCGACACGATCGCCTGGTCGGGGCCGCCCAGGTCCGCACCCCAGTAGATCTGAACGCCGTCTGGACCGACGTGCTGGAACGCGCAGCGGCCGTCGAGCATGACGACCACGTCGTGGCAGCCGGGAGGGAGCCCTTCCTCGGCCAACCGCCGGCCGGTGGTCACCTGGAGCGACTGCCCGACCCGGGTGAGCGAGATCCGGTGAGCCGCGGCCAGCATCTGGATACTGCTGATCCCCGGCACCACCTCCACCTCGAGGCGTCCCGTTGTCCGGCCGGCGTCCAGCACCCGCAGCGTGCTGTCGTAGAAGGCGGGATCGCCCCACGCCAGGATCCCTGCCGTCTGGCCGGGTTCGAGGTGGGCCTCCATGGTCTCGAGCAGCACGTCGCCGCGGGCGGCAGCCCAGGTCTGCACAGCCTGGGCGTACGCCGTCGTGGAGCGGTCACGAGGGGGGTCGGGAACCGTGACGAAGCGGTAGTCGTCGGTGCCGATGACCGCTCGGCACAGGTCCCGGCGCAGTGCCACCAGCTCGTCGGCTGCGGACCCTTTCTCGGGGACGAAGAACACGTCGACGCTTCGTAGCGCGTCCACCGCCTCGGCCGTCAGGTGGCGGGGGTTGCCCATGCCCACACCGATCACCCTGACCGTCCTCATCGACGATCACCGAACGCGGCGACGAGCGGCACGTACCGGCCGGAACGCTCCGAGACCACGGTGCAATGCCCGGTTCCCGCCGCGCGCGGTCCCGTCGCTCCCACCACTCTCATGACTGCCACTACTGCCACTACTGCCACCTCTTCCCATGCCGTTCCGGCCTCGGCCGGCACCCTGCCCGCGAGCTGCTGGAGATCGGTCCGCCGAGCGCACGAGGACCTGCCCACGCCGAGGAGGGACATCTCAAGTCTCCGGCCCCCAGCACACGAACACCGGGTTCTCGGCACGCAGACGTACGCCCAAGCCACCCGTTGCCACCCCGCGGCTCACCGACAGCTCGACCACGTTGCCGAGCACGGCCGCGGCAGCTACGGCCCGGTCGACGACGGCGTACGTGGCCACCACGACGCCGGTGGGTCGCAGTCGCCCGAGGACCGCGTCGAGGACCTCGGAGCCACCACCACCGACGAAGACGCGGTCGGGGTCGGGCAGTCCGACCAGTGCGTCCGGCGCCTCTCCCTCGGTCACGGTGACCTTGACTCGGTGGCGGTCGGCGTTCGACCGGATCCTGTCCACCTGGGCTCGGTCACGCTCGACGGCGAAGACGTCGAGGCCGGGGCGGAGCCGGCCGCACTCGATCCCGACGGAGCCGCTTCCTGCTCCGACGTCCCACAGCACCCCGAAGGGTGGGAGGTCGAGCTTCCCGAGCGCGACGGCGCGCACCTCGGCCTTGGTGATCATCCCGTCTCGGCGGTCGAATGCGGCCTCCGCCAACCCCCACGCCAGGCTGGGGACCCCCGGGCTGGCGGCCCGGCCTGTCAGGACCAGTACGGACATGGGGTCGAAGCTGCCCTCGGCGATGTCCGACAGATCGGAGACGGTCACTGCCTCACCTTGCTCCCCCAGCCGCGACGCGACCGCTGCGGCCGCCTCGGGTCCCGTCGGTTCGCCGGCGGCGATCAGCGCTTCGGCGACGAGCTGCGGCGGATTGTCCGGAGAGGTGAGGATGGCGACCGACGGCTGAGCCGACGACCGCACCGCGCGCACGGCGTCGGCCAGCGGACGGCCGTGGGCGGACACGACGGTCGCGTCGTCCCAACTGAGCCCGAGCCGGGCGAACGCCAGCGAGACCGCGCTGGGTGCCGGGTGCACCTGCAGGAGACCGCGTCCCACCCGTGCGGCCAGCACCCTGACGATACCGAAGAAGCCCGGGTCGCCAGAGGCCAGCACGCTGACCGCCCGCCCGGCCCCCGACGCGTCCTCGACGCGATCGAGGACCTCGTCGAGGGGGCCGGCGAGGACGACGGTGTCGGCCTCGGGCCGGCACAAGGACGCCGTTTGGGAGAGCTGGCGCGGCGAACCGACGACGACGTCGGCGTTGGCGAGGGCCGCGAGGGCTCCGGGACCGTAGACGAGGCCGCCGTGCACGCCGACCACAGCGATCGGCACCCTGCCGCCATCCGGAGCCACCAAGGTCTCGAGGGTCATCGCCCCAGCCCGAAGGCGCGGGCCAGAAGAGCCGAGCGGACAGGGCTGGCCGTCAGGACGTCGACGTCGGCGTCGACCAGGGCATCTCCGGCGAGGGCCATCATGCTCGCGCGTCTCGCGGGCACCACCAGGTCGTCGGCGATCCAGGCCGACGTCTCGCGCGTCGTGGGCCACGGCCGACCGGCCTCCCTCTGGCCGGCCGTGGGCTCATCGGACGCCATGGCCAGCGGGTCCGGGCGCGGCAAGCGGGGACCTCGCTGCCGTCGACACGAACGTCTCGGCGATGGTCGGGTACGACGCGAGGTGGACGTGCAGGTAGGAGGCGAGGAGGTGCGGGCCGGCGAACCCGCCGGTCGTCGTCCCGTGCCGGCCGGCCAGCACCAGGGCGTCGCCACCCGGATCGGTGGCCGAGTAGTGGAATTCGTGCCCCCGGACTTGGGTCCCTGGCGGCCCGAGCGGCGACGGGCGCGTCGTCGTCGCCGACCGGTAGCCGAGGACGCGTCCGCCGCTCATGGTCGCGTCGGCATCGACCACACCGGCCATGGCGGACCCGTCGAGCGTGCGGGTCAGCCACAAGAGCCCTCCGCACTCAGCCCAGATCACGCCGCCTCGCAGGTGGTGATCGGCCACGGACCGGAGCATCGGCTCGTTGGCGGCCAGGACCTCGGCGTACAGCTCGGGGAAGCCGCCGCCGGCCAGCACGGCGGACGTCTCCGGCGGCAGCCCCGCGTCGACGCAGGGGTCGAAGGTGACCACCTCCGCCCCGGCGGCGCCGAGTGCCTCGAGGTTGTCCGGGTAGCAGAAGCTGAACGCGGGACCGGAAGCGACCGCCACGCGGGGCGCAGAACGGTTGCCGACGACCCGGCGGGGTCGGGGCAGCGGCGCGGTGGGCAGGGGAGGAGCAGCGCGAGCCAGGCGCATCAGGCCGTCGAGGTCGCAGCGCGCCGAGATGGCCACGGCGAGACGATCGAGTGACCGGCCGACGCCGGCGGGATCCTCGGCGACCGGCTGCAACCCCAGGTGACGACTGCGCCACCGCAGGGCGTCGTCGCGTCGGAGCGCCCCGTACACCGGCACACCGGAGTCGGCGAGCGCGGCGCGCAGCATCGCCTCGTGGCTGTCGCTGCCGACCAGGTTGAGGACCACCCCGGCGACGTGCACTGCAGGGTCGAAGGTGCGAAAGCCGTGGACGACCGCGGCGACCGATTGGCTCGTGGACGCTGCGTCGACGACCAGGACCACCGGGGCGTCGAGGCGCTTGGCGACCTCGGCCGTCGACGACGGGGTGCCGTCTGCTGCGCCGTCGAAGAGGCCCATGACCCCTTCGACCACGAGGACGTCGGCACCCTCTCCGGCTCTGGATGCCAGCGGGCCCAGCAGCTCCACGCCGCACATCCACGGGTCGAGGTTGCGCGCCGGTCGGCCGGTCGCGATCGAGTGGTAGCCCGGGTCGATGAAGTCCGGCCCGACCTTGGCCGACGCCACCCGCCACCCCCGGTGCCGGAACGCCGCCATGAGACCCGAAGCCACCGTCGTCTTGCCTGCCCCCGAGCGAGTGCCCGACACGACGAGGCGCGGGCCGAGGGTGGTCAATACTCGATCCCCTTGCGAGCGCGGATGTCCTGGTCGAACGCGTGCTTCACCTTGACCATCTCGGTGACCGTGTCGGCGAGCGCCACGACTTCGGCAGGCGCATTGCGCCCGGTGACGATCACGTTGGTCCGCTGCGGCCGTGCAGCGAGGACCGCCACCACGTCTGCCACCGGCACCCAGCCGTACTTCACGATGTAGGTCATCTCGTCGAGGATCACCAGGTCGTAGTCGCCCGAGGCGACCATCTCGCTGGCGACCTGCCAGGCGTGGCGGCCCCTGGCCTCGGTCGCGTCGAGGTCCTCGGACTCCCACGTGAACCCGTCGCCCAGCGTGTGCCAGTCGACCCCGAGGTGCGCGGCCAGCTTGCGCTCACCGACCTGCCACTTGTCGCTCTTGACGAACTGGACCACGCCCACCGACCACCCCCGGGCCCAGGCCCGTCCCATCACCCCGAAGGCGGCCGAGCTCTTGCCCTTTCCGGTGCCGGTGTTCACGAGCAGACGCGACGGCTGAGGCACGGTGCGACACTAGCGTGGGCATCCGCGACGACAACTGGCGCCGGCGGCGCGGCAGCACCCGCGCTCGATCGGGGAGCCCGTGGGACCCGGGTTGCCCGACCTGCCGGTGCTGGCCGGACCAGCTGCCTCCGTCACCTCCCGAGAGCAGCTCGGGGTCGCTCGGGTCGCGACGAACTGGCGGTCACGGGCGGACCTGGTCAGGATCCGGCCGAGTCTGGCCGGCCCCGCTCCCGTCAGCCTCAGCCGTCGCCTCCGTGGTGGTGGTCGTGCCCGCCGTGGTCGTGCCCGCTGCGGTGCTCGGCGGCGAGATGCGAGTGTCCGACACCGATCGCCATGCCGACCCGGTCGGCCAGCCCCGGGAACGGTCGCCGGTAGGCGCAGGTGTCGCAGTTCGCCATGACCCAGCCCGCGCCGGCCTCGTCGACGCGAGACCAGACCAGGGAGACCAGCTCCGGCTCGATCCCGAAATACCCGGCATCGAGCACTCCGACACCCGTCGCCGAGGCGAACGCCTGCCAGTCGGCACGCATGCGGTCCAGCAGCACGCCGGTGGCCAGGAACCACGAGAACACGGCGATGCGCGTCGCTCCCAGCCGCTGCAGCTGCTCGAGCGCGCCGGTGACGGTCGGCCACGTCAGGCCCGAGAACCCGGTCGCCACCAGTCTCGTCTCGGCCATGTCGGCCAGCAGTCGGCTCGCTCGCCAAGCTTCGGCGTTCGCGTCGGGGTCGGACGTGCCCCGGGCCAGCACCGCCAGGGGAAGGCCTACCGCGCCGGCAGCCTCCAGCCGTCGCCGCGCCAACGTCAAGAGCGCGTGGTCAACGCCGAGGGGACGGCCGTAGGCGATGCGCGCACCGGGATGACGAGCCCGGGCTTGCAGGACGACCGCCGGTACGTCGGACTTGGCGTGCCCAGCGGCGAGGAGCATGAGCGGGACCACGGTCACGTCACGGACCCCGCTGTCGAGCAGGTCCTCGAGCACGGTCGACGCAGGCGGGTCGCTCATCTCGAGGAACCCGGCGCGTACCGGTGTCCCGGGCCGGGCCGAGGCCACCGCACTGGCTAGGGCGAGCATCTCGTCGCGTCCCGCCGGCGAGCGCGACCCGTGCGCCACGAGCACCACCGCCTCAGTCATCGGCGCCGCCGTCGGCGATCCGGACGAGCGCGTTACAGGCTGCCGCTGCAGCTGCCGACCCGCCGCGCTCGCCGACGTTGCTGACGGCCGGGAGCCCGCTGGCTCGCAGCGCCTCCTTGGACTCCGCCGCCCCGACGAACCCCACCGGCATGCCGATGACGAGGGCCGGGTGGAGCGCGCCGGCTGCCGACAGGGCGACGAGCTCGACCAGTGCGGTCGGCGCGCAGCCGATGACGAAGACGGCCCCAGCCGGATGCGCCGCCGCCGCCAGGCGCATCGCTCGGGCACTGCGGGTCGGTGCGGCGTCACCGGCGATGGCCGGCGCGACGCTCGCGCGGGCGGGGGGGACGCGGTCGAGGAAGCAGCGGGCGTCGCGGCCACTGATCCCGGCTGCCACCATGGCCACGTCGGTCACCACGGGTGCGCCGGCGCGCAGCGCTGCAACTGCCACGTCCAGCTGTGCCTCGTCGAGGACCATGGTGCCGGCCAGCGCCACGTCGGCGGTGGCGTGCACCACGCGGGCGACGACCGCCCGGCTGAGTGGCGGCAGGCTGGACAGGTCGATCCGGTCGGCGAGGATCCGGTAGCTCTCCTGCTCGATGGGGTGGACGGTCACGGCCGGCACCGTGGCACGGAGCGGAGCGCCGCGTGGGGGCAGGTGGCCCGGGAGACGCCGCACGCCGTGCAGCTCGCCGGCACGGGCGCGGACCGAGCGGCGAGCGGGCCGTGCCCTTCCGTGCTGGTCGGAACGTGCGACCAGGCGGTGCGCCGACCGTCCACCGCGACCGCCGCGGTCACGATCGGTAGCCCCGGGGGGTGACCATCCGCCCGGCAACGGTCGTGGTGGTCGTGGCGCCGATGACGACGCAGGTCGTCATCCCGACATCTGCTGGTTCGACCTCGGCCAGGGTCGTGTGCACCACGCGCTGGCTGGGTCGGGTGGCGTCGGTGACGAGCCCCACCGGGGTCGCCGCCGGCCGGTAGCGCCGCAGGATGTCGAGCGCGGCGGGAAGCTGCCAGGTCCGACCGCCCGAACGCGGGTTGTACAAGGCCACCACCAGGTCGGCCTCAGCCGCGGCCCGTACGCGGCGCTCGATCACCTCCCACGGCGTCAGGAGGTCCGACAGGCTGATGGTGGCGTGGTCGTGGCCGAGCGGCGCGCCCAGCAGTGCTGCCGAGGCCAGCGCCGCGGTGACCCCAGGGACGACGTCGATCCGCACCCCGGGCAGCTCGTCGCCGGCGAGCTCGACGGCGAGCGACGCCATGCCGTAGACCCCCGCGTCACCCGAGCAGACCAGGGCGACGCGTCGGCCGGCGGCGGCGTGCGCCAGCGCCAGGCGTGCCCGGTCCTCCTCGCTGCCGATCGGCGAGCGCACCACGACCTGCGACGCGGTCAGCAGATCGCCGGCCTGGTCGAGGTAGGGCCCGTAGCCGACGACGACCTCGGCGTGGCGCACCGCGGTAGCGGCAGCCGGGGTTCGGTGGGCGACGCCGCCGGGTCCGAGACCCACCACCGACAGGCAGCCGGCCGGCGCCGCGCGGCGGGCCACGGCTACGGTGCCGGTCGCCGATCGCTGCTTCGCCACCGCCAACGACGCGCCGGGACCGGCAGCGAGGAGGGCGGCGGCCTCGGCGACGCTCGGAGTGCCGACCGCGTCGGCGACGGTGGTGCTCGGGTTCGGCACCGCTACGGCGGCGAGCTCTGTCGGCGAGAACGCCTGCACCTCGAGACCGAGGGACGTGACCGCCGGGTGGTGGCGGCGCCGATCGATCGTTGCCACCGAGCCGACGCTGGCCCTGGCCAGGCCTGCACCGGCCAGGGCGCGGTCCAAGAGCGCAGCGACCTCGGCCGGGTCGGCGGCCGTCGAGCAGCCCACTCCGGCGACCAGCGACGGTGGGTGCAACACCGCAACCCCCGCCTCGGTGGCGAGCGCCGCGTCCGTGACGACGACCCGCTCCGGACCTGGCCCATCGGTCAGGCTGGCCGGGGTGGGCCACTCGGGAAGCGCCACCTCGACGACCGGCGAGCGCCCGGCCAACATGGCCGCGGTCACACCGGCGACGTCCCCCTCCGCCCGGAAGCCGGGGAAGAGGTCGAGCGCCGGGGTCCGCGTGGCGTCCGTGGCGGTGGTGACGACAGCTTCGGCGCCGAGCAAGGCGGCGACCTGGTGGGCCAGCGCGTTGGCGCCGCCGTGGCCGCCGACGAGGGCGACGGCCCAGCGTGCCGCGTCGTCCACGCAGACCACCGCCGGGTCCCGGTCCTTGCCCTCGAGGAGCGGCGCGACGATGCGCACGGCTGCGCCCGCCGCCAGCATCAGGACGAAGCCGTCGACGTCCGCCCACAGTCGGCGGACCGTCCCGGCCACGTCGCCGTGGTGATGCGCGAACGGCAGCCGGTGGGCGATCGAGCGCCCTGCCTCGGTGACCGACACGGACACCAGGGTGCGGTGGAGCGCGCTGCGCTCGACGTCCGGCCGGGTGGAGGCTGCCGGCCTACGGCGTGCCTCAGGCACGGGCCGCCACCTGCGACCCGTCGAAGCCGATGACGAGGGCCGCCGCCTTCGCCCCGACCGCGTCGCACGTGCCGGCGGCAACGCCTGTACGCCGCCCTCGGCGCCGCGGCGTGACGACGGCGCGGTCCAACGGCGCGGTGGCGGGGGGCCGGGTCATGCCGGCCGGCCCGTCGTGGTCCCCGGAGCGGAACGGCGGCGGTAGGCGTGGGCGTACGACGGCGAGTAGAGATGGCTCCGCTCGGCGTTGCCCTGCAGCGCGGGCCCCACGAGCACCAGCACCGTCGTGCGGGCGCCGGTGGACGCGACGGCGTCGGCCAGCTCGCCCACGGTGGTTCGCACCACCTGCTCGTCGGGCCACGACGCCCGCACCACCACGGCAGCGGGCGTCGTGGGCTCGTAGGCGGAGCCCACGGCGAGCAGCTCGCGCTGCAGCTCGACCGGCCGGGCCGCCGACAGGAACACGGCGAGAGTCGGGCCCACGGCGGCGAAGGCGGCGATGCGCTCGCGCCCGGGCATGCTGGCGGCAGTTCGCCCGCCAAGGCGGGTGAGCACCACGCTCTGGGCCACGCCGGGGATGGTCAGCTCCCGCCCGACCGCGGCGGCGGCGGCACCGAGAGAGCTGACGCCAGGAACGATCTCGAAGTCTCGTCCCTGGGCCACGCACCAGTCGATCTGCTCTTGGATGGCGCCGTAGACGGACGGGTCGCCCGAGTGCAGCCGGACCACGGCTCCGTCGGGGTTGGCGGCGTAGACGGCCAGGACGTCCTCGAGCGTCATGGACTTCGAATCGTGCACCACGGCGCCAGGACGCGTGTGGACCAGGACGGCTTCGGGGACCAGCGACGAAGCCCAGACCACGACGTCGGCAGCCGCGAGTCGGTCGCGTCCGCGCAGCGTGATGAGGTCGGGTGCACCGGGCCCGGCGCCGACGAACGAGATCACGGTTCACCTGCCTCGGCACCGGTCGACTCGTCGCGCGCCTCGCGGCGTGGCGGCACGACCAGTGAGGACAGGTAGGCCGCCGGACCGGATGCGGCGAGAGCGAGCGACCCCACCCGCTCCCCGGGCAGACCGATGAGCTCACCGACCACTGCACCGTCGAGCCGGCCGGCCGCACGCAGGCGCTCGACCAGCGCGGGGAGGTGTCGCCCGCCCTTGTACACGACGACGGCGGCCTCGGGGTCGGCGAGCGGCACGTCGATCGCCTGGGGCCCGGCGACGGCGCTGACGAGGTGCAACCGCTCCACCCCGTCGACCAGCACGGTGCCGCTGCGCGCTGCGAGGTCTTGGAAGGCGCAGATCCCGGGCACGGTCGTCACCGGGGTTCCGGGGCGCCGCTCGAGCACCCGGTCGGCCAGGTGGTGGAACGTGCTGTACACGTTCGGGTCGCCGAGGGTCACGAAGGCGACGCGCTCCCCGGTGGCGAGGCACTCGGCGACGCGGTCGGCGGCCTGGTCATGGGCGGCCCGGCGAGCGACGGCGTCTTCGATGATGGCGAAGACCAACCGTTCCACCACGACGTCGGGGGCGGCCTGCCGGACGATCGACTCGGCTCGCCCGACTGCGTCGACCGCCATCGTCGGGCCGAAGACGCGGTCGGCACCGCGCAGCTCGGACAGCGCCTTGACCGTGATCAAGCTGGGATCTCCGGGACCTACCCCGATTCCGACCAGGGCCGGGCCCATCATCCATCTCCCTCGGTACGTGGCGTCACTACCGCTGCAGCCGATCTCCCGGTTCCCAGATCTGCGCTCGTCGCGCCGTCCAAGGCTGGCGGGCCCGGTGGCGTCCGAGGGGTCGCTCCCCGGTCACAGCGGCTGGGCTGGGTCGAACCGCACCGGCTTCCCAAGCCTTGCGACGAGCGGGAGCCTAGCGCAGCTCCACCCCGGCTCGAGGAGCGGTGCTGCTGGGCGAACGGGACCAGGTTCCACGCCACGCTGCTCGTCATCTGGGCCGTCCTGGGTGCACGGTCTCCTTTCGCCTGGCGTCACCGCCCCCTTGGCGCCCGTCCGGTCGGTTCGATCGAGCCGCCGTGTTCCGGAGCAGGGGAGCTGCACCCACGGGGCGAGCCCTGGGGTGCGCTACCGTCGGCCGGCACCGATCAGGTCGGTCCGGTGGTCGTCGCGCCGTTGGTCGCCGCGTCCGCCGTCACCACGATCGTCCCCGTGCGGGCCGGGGTCACACGCTCGCAGCAACCGGCGCTGTGCCGGCAGCCCTCGAGGAGGAGCCGATGGCGGGACTCACCAGGATCGAGCAGCGTGGCATCCAGGCGGTGCCGCCTGACGAGCGCCACGGGCGCGCCCGCGACCTCTTCGGGGTGTGGTTCGCCGCGAACCTCGGGCTCCTGGCCCTGGTGTTCGGCGCCATCCTGGCCACCATGGGCCTCGACCTGGTCCAGGCGGTGCTCACGACGGTCGTGGCGACGACGGCCTCGTTCCTGCTGGTCGGGTTGGTGTCGGTGGCTGGTCAGCGCGCCGGCATGCCGGCCCTCGTGCTGTCGCGCCGGGCGCTCGGGCGGGCCGGCAACCTGGTGGCGGCGGCGGTTGGCTGGGTGAGCGTGCTGGGCTGGGAGGTGGTGACGTCCGTCATCGGGGCGTGGGCCCTGGTCGGCGTGGCGCACGCCGCCTTCGGCGTCCGGGCCGGGGCGGCGATCGATGCGGCGGCGCTTGGCGTCATGATCGGGGCCTCGGTCGTCCTCGGCGTGCTCGGCCACGGTGTGATCGTGCGCTTCCAGCGGCTCGCCGCCATCGGGTTCGGCCTGCTCACCGTGGCCGTGCTCCCGGTGCTGCTGCTGCACGTCGACGTGGCCCGGGTCGCCGCCGCACCCCCAGCGTCGCTGCGCACCGTGCTGGTGGCCGGCGGGATCCTGGCGGCGGGGACGGGCATCAGCTGGGTCAACCTCGCCCCGGACTACAGCCGGTACCTGCCGATGCACGAGCGCGCTCGGTCGATCGTCGGCTGGGTCACGTGCGGGGCGGCATTGCCGACGTCGGTGCTGGTGGTCGCCGGCTACCTCCTGAGCGCCAAGGTCCACGGCCTGGCCAGTTCCCTCGATCCGATCGGGCCCGTCGGTGCCGTGCTCCCCGCATGGTTGTCGGCGCCGTTCCTGCTGGTCGCGGCCGGTGGCATGCTCGCCGAGTCCGACCTGGCCTGCTACTCGTCGGGGCTGACGCTGCTCGCGCTCGGTGTCCGGATCCGCCGCAGCCGCACCGTCCTGGTCGACGGCGCCGTCGTGTGCGGGGCAGGGCTGTGGCTCATGGTCGGCCGAGCCGGGTTCCTCAGCCCGTTCGAGAGCTTCCTGACGCTGCTGGCGACTGGGCTCACCGCCTGGGCCGGGGTGGTCCTGGCTGACATGGTCCGCTCCTCGCGAGGGGCCGCCCGAGGCAGCGCTGGCGGCGAGGCGACCGCCCGAGCGGTGAACGTGCCGGGACTGGTTGGCTTCGTCGCGGGATCTGCCGTGGCGCTCGCCACCACGATGTCGCCGCTGTATACCGGGCCGTTGGCCAGGGGGCTGGTCGGCGACGGGAGCTTCGGGTTCGGGCTCGGGCTCGTCGTGGCCGCGGCCGTGTCGCTCGCCGGTTGGGAGCTGGGCGCGGTCGTGACCGCACGCCGCAGCCGCGCCGGTGCGACGACGCCACGCCGCACGACGACGCCGTGCAGTTCCCACAGCGACGCGACCGGCAAGGGCACACCGACCCGGAGCGCCGAGCCCGGCGCGCTCGTCCCGGCCCGGTCCCCGGTCCACCGGATCGTCGTGGTGGGCAGCATCCTCCTCGACATCCTCGTCCACGTGGAGGCGTTGCCGAGCCGGGGCGGAGACGTGATCGCCAGCAACCGCACCCTGGCCAGCGGCGGAGGGTTCAACGTCCTGAGCGCAGCGGCCCGCCTCGGGCTGCCTAGTGCGTACGCAGGGCTGATCGGCGACGGCGCTTTCGGGCGTCAGGTGGCGCGAGACCTCGAGGTGTCCGGCATCCGGTCCCTGGTGCCACCGGTCTCCGGGGAGGACACCGGGTTCACCGTCGGCATCGTCGAAGCTCGTGGCGAGCGCACGTTCCTGACTGCCCCCGGTATCGAGTCTCGTCTCGACGCCGCCGTCCTCGACCGGGTCGTCCCGGAGGCGGGCGATGCCATCTATGTCTCGGGCTACGACCTTCTCTACCCGGTTGCCGGGCCCGCGATCGCCTCGTGGCTGCACGAGCTGGGCCCCGAGCACCTCCTGGTCGTGGACCCGGGACCGCTCGGTGCCACGCCCGGTGGTCCGCTCGGCGCGGTGCTCGGGCGCGTCGACCTCTTCAGCGCCAACGAGCGCGAGGCTGTCGGGCGCACCGGGGAGCGCACCCCGGCGGCGGCTGCGGCAGCACTCGCCAGCCAGCTCGCCCCCGGCGGGATCGCCGTGGTCCGCGTCGGGCCGCGTGGCTGCTGGGTGGCTCGCCAGGGGGGGGTTCCGGTGCACGTGCCCGGGCACCCTGCGACCGCCGTCGACACGACCGGCGCCGGCGACGTCCAC
>JAJZJT010000173.1 GCA_021809995.1 Actinomycetes bacterium | reverse complement strand
CCGCGCGGCATCACCGTGCTGGCGGGTGGGAAGGCGACCGCCGACGCCCGCACCTTCACCCTGTCGGCCACCGCCGGCGACCCCCGCTTCAACGTCGGCGAGACCACCTACCTCTCCGAGGCGGCGTCGACGTCGAGCTACACCGTCACGGTCACGATCGCTGAAGACGGGACGTGGTCGTACGACGAGCGGACCACGGTGCGCCTCACCGAGCTGCCCCAGCCGCTCGCCCACACGGACCGCAACACCCTGCACCGCGTCGGCTGACCGACCGGACGACCGCACCCGTGTTCCCCTCCCCTTCCGGCACCACCGCACCCCGGCCGGGCCGGACCCGAGCCTCGAGGAGCCGACGATGAGACTGGCCAACCTGGCGGGACGCGCCGTGGTGGTCGTGGGCGACCGGGCGATCGACCTCGCCACGGCCACCGACGGGAAGCTGGGCCCCGACGTCCAGTCGCTCTACGCCCGGTGGCCCGAGGTCCGGGCCGCCGCCGCGGACCTCGACGTGGGCGCTGCACAGCCGTTCGACCCGGCGCTGTTGGGCCCGCCGGTCCCCCGTCCCGCCCAGGTCTTCGCCATCGGGCTCAACTACCGGGCCCACGCCGAGGAGTCGGGCATGGAGCTGCCAGAGGTGCCGGCCACGTTCACCAAGTTCCCGGCCTGTCTGAACGGCCCTTTCGGGAACGTCGAGGTCCCCACCGACACCACCGACTGGGAGGTCGAGCTGGTGGTGGTCGTCGGCGCACCGGCGGACCGGGTGGCCGAGGGTGAGGCGTGGGACCACGTGGCCGGCCTCGCCGTCGGACAGGACCTCTCCGAACGCACGGTCCAGTTCGCCGCGGGCCGGCAGTTCTCGCTGGGCAAGTCGTTCCGCGGCTTCGCTCCCCTGGGCCCGTGGGTGGTCACGCCCGACGAGCTCGACGACCCCGACGACCTCGCCCTCGGCTGCGCGGTCAACGGCGAGACCGTCCAGGCGTCGCGCACGAGCGACCTCATCTTCACCGTCCCGGAGCTCGTCGCCGAGCTTTCGGCGGTGGTGCCGCTCCTGCCGGGCGACCTCGTCTTCACCGGCACGCCCGCCGGCACCGGCTTCGCCCGCACGCCGCCCCGCTACCTGCGCCCTGGCGACGTGCTCGAGTCGTGGGTGGAAGGGATCGGCTCGATCCGCAACACCATGGTCGCCCCCGGGGCCTGACGGCTGACGGTCGCCGGGGTCGCTGGCCCCGGCCCCTGAGCCAGCAGAGCTGGGCAAACGCCAGCGTCATGGAGCGCTGCAGCCGGTTCGGCGACGGGACAGTCGGGGTGCCGTCGGTGCCGGCCACGAACGTCGGCCGTCCATCCCGAGGTCGGGGGATCGGTGCGTCCGACCCCCGAAGGTGCCCGGCCGGGGGGACGACGGGGGCTCCCAAGGGCGAGCGCAGCCCAAGGATCTGCCATGACGATCACTCCATCAACTGATGGCACGGGCACTAACCTGGCCGCTGCAGCCGAAGGACGCGTCCCGAACGGCGCCGTACGCGGTCCCGCCCGGCGCCCGGGCCGCGCCAGCAGCCCCAGCCACTCGGAGGTGCGACGTGCTCGAACGAGGAGCCTCGGACCGAAGCGCCGACGACGTCCTGCTGCGGGTCGAGGTCCACGTCCGGCCACGTTCGGCGACCACGACGGTGGGCGGCACCCACGACGGCATCCTCGTCGTCCGTGTCGCCGAGCCTGCCCACGACGGGCGGGCCAACCGGGCCGCGCTCGACGCCCTCGCTGACGCCCTCGGTCTCCCGCGACGATCGGCCCGGCTCCTCCGCGGCGCACGCGCACGGCACAAGGTGATCGGCTTCGGCGTCCCCCCGGCGGACGCAGGCGAAGTGGGAGCACGCCTCGAGCGTCTGCGGTCCGGAGCCGCGCCAGACGGGTCCCCGAAGCGCCCAGGGTGATCGGAGGCCGACCGGGTCGGCTGCGTGCCACGGACACCCCGGGAGCGCTCCCGACCGGGTCCCGACCACCGCCCGGTGCGCACCGCCCAGCACGACGGGCGGCCAGGGGCCGGGCGCTCTTTGTCGACCGAGCCGCTCGCCAAGGCCAGGATGCAGCTGATCGCCGGCGAAGTGACCGGGACCGTCCACCGACTCGTGGAACTGGTCGTCTCGCACCACTCGTCCGGGCTTGACCTCCAGCTCCAGCACGCCCCTGCTCTACTCTCCCCGATCACCTCGTACCAAGGCGGTCGTGTCGTCACTACGCTGGCAGGAAGCGAGGAGGTCGCGATGACCGGCGATCCAGAGCAGGCGAACTGGGATGTGGTCGAGTGGCACGGCAAGATGCTCTTGGACCGCGATGGAGAGAAGATCGGCAAGCTGCAGGACGTGTACGTCGACGTCGAGACGGACGAGCCTCAGTTCGGGACGGTCAAAGAGGGGTTCATCGGACGCCACCTCACGTTCGTGCCGTTGGGCGGCGTCCAGATCGGCCCCGACGCCCTGCAGGTGCAGGTGACCAAGGAGCAGGTTCGTACGGCACCGGACCTCGCGATGCACGGGGAAGAGCTCTCGCAGGCGGACGAGTCGGCGCTGTACCACCACTTCGAGCTCAACTACACGCCGCCCAGCACCGCCAGCGGACGCCGTCTCGCCCGTCGCTGACGGACGCCGCTCGCGAGCGCGGTCGCCGTTCGCGCCGTCGAGCCCGTTGGCCGCGACGTGTGGCCTGCGCCCGCCATTGCCGTCCGGAGCGCCCCGGCACGCGCCCCGACCTGCGCCGGTTCGGCCCTGGGCCCGGTTGTGACTACCCGGTGCCGTCCAGTCGCAGGGATGGAGCAGGGACGCTCGGCACGTCGTCGCTCACCGGCCGGCTGGCGAGCTGCGTCGCTTGAAGAGCGCCTTGCGGGCCGCCTTGGCCACCACCTTCGACGGGTGGACTTCGCTGATAGCGGCCAGCACCAGGTCCGTCGCCGGCGACGGCGCCCGCCACAGCCGTTCGATCACGGCGATCTGCTGACCATGGTCACCGGCAACGCCAAGTGCGGAGACGAGGCCGTCCGGGCCGGACGTCACCATCCGATGAGCGAGCACGTCGACGAACGGGTTCGGGTCCGACGGGTCGAGGAGGTCCTGTTCGTCTGCCTGCCCGTGGTCGACCAGCCAGCACAGGGCGAAGCCGCGGGCAGCCGGGTCCGAGGCGAGCCGGCGTACGTGAGGCGTCGAGACCTCGACGCCGATCTCGTCCAGCACGGCCAACGCCAGGTTCTGGAGGGCCGGGTCGTCGAGCTCGCGTACGGCGTCTGCCATCTCGGCGGCGGCCTGCTCAGGTTGGCGCTGTTGGCGCCAGGCCATGATCTCCCCGTACACGGCGGGGAACTCGTCCTCGTCGGTGCCGAGGAGCAGCTCGGCGGCGGTGGCATCGGCGAACCGTCCGGCCGCCGGGGTGTCGTAGCCGGCATTGCCGAGGACCCGGCGGACGGTCATGACGCCGGCCGGGGTCAGCTCGACCGTCCCACCGAAACGACGGCGTCCGGCAGCGGGTTGGTCAGTGCCGTTGCGGCGGACCACGCCAGCCAGTTCGAAGGCGTCCATGAGGTCGACCACGTCGGTCACGATGCTCTTCTCCACCTCTTCGTCGGCGAGGCGGAATTCGAACGTGTCGAGCACGACACGGGCGGCCGTGCTGGCGAGGTCCCCGATCGGGACGGGCACTTGCGCCGCATAGGGAGCGATCAGGAGGTGCACGCACATCTGGTCGAGGAGACGGTTGACCTCGGGCCAGGCGAACCAGCCGTCCGGGTCCCGCTGGGCCTGGAGCGGCCCGACGGCCAGCAACGCGTCGACGGTCCGTTCGAAGGACCCGGCCGGGTCGTGACCGATGGCCAGGCCGCGTTTGGTGGCCACGACCTTGCCGTGGACGACTCGGACGATGCCGGCCTTCTTGGCCCAGGCGAACACCAGCCTGAGCCGGGGCAGCTCGCCGGCGCTCTTGGTCTTGAACGTGCGGTCGCCGACGGTCTCGTCCATCACCTCGCCGGTACCCAGCAGACTGACGAGGACGCGGGCGTCGGCCAGGGTGAGGTTGCCCGTCTGCGTCAGCTTGCGTCCGGCCCCGACGAAGCCGGCGAGGTCCTCGAACATCCGCAGGACCGGTGCGACCGCCTGCGATGCGACCACCTCGTCATCGCCAGGCAACGGGATGGGCGGGAGCCCGGGGCGGCGGGGAGGGCCCGAGAAGGCCGCGTCGGGGAGGATACGGAAACGCTCCTCGTCGGGCTTGTCGTTGAAGCCGTTCATCCACTCCATGAGCTGGTCGGGGTCGCCGGCGTCGACACCTTCGTCGACCGCCGCGGCGAACAGCGACTTGGCCATGCCGAACTTGGACCGGTCGCCCATGGCCGCCACGAACTCGTCGGTCAGGGCCACGAGCAGGTCGACGAGCTCGGCCGACGGCGACGAGCCGACCCCGGCCAGTCCCGCTTCGTCGAGGAAGGCGAAGAACGTGCCCAGTGCCGGCGGGATGGACAGGCACTCCTCCTGGGTGACGCTCAGCTTGCGCGGGCACCACTCCAGCAGGAACTCGGCGACGTCGCCGGGGTGCCAGGTGGCCAGCCGGCCATCCGCGTAGCTCCACTTCCAGTCCAGTGCGACGCCGACATCGCCGGCGAGCTCGCTGGCCCCGTCGTCCCCGATGCCGATCTCACGGCTCGCCCACTCGGCGAACCGGTCGAGCAGTACCCCGCGGGCTTCCCGGAACGCATCCTCGTCCTCGTGGTCGATGTCGAGCTTCACGGATCGTCATGCTCTCACGAACCAAGGAGCTCGAGTGGCGGCAGTTCGCCGGGCTCGAGTGGTCGGTGCGACGACGGTCGCATCGTGGCGGTCAGCGG
This sequence comes from Actinomycetes bacterium, assembly GCA_021809995.1. GTDB lineage: Bacteria > Actinomycetota > Acidimicrobiia > Acidimicrobiales > RAAP-2 > JAJZJT01. Next base: position 1,640 of record JAJZJT010000173.1, on the reverse strand, counting down.
CCGACGCCGACTGGTGGGTCCGTCGGGGCACGGTGCCGATCCGGCGTCTGATGCGGTCGAGGCGGCCGCAGACGGCAAGGTCGGTGCCGAGCTGGACGAAGACCTGCTGGTTCGGCACCGAAGGGCCCTGCTGGAGGTAGAAGTCCTCGGCGTCCTGGTGTCGACCCGCTCCCGCCCCGAATGCGGGCACCGGGCCGTGCTCGGTGCGATGGGCCGGCCATGCAACCGTGCTCCCCGGTGCCCGTACTTCGCGTCGATCGGCGCCTCGGCGGAGCCGTGGACGACGGGGACGTGGGCCTCGTCCGTGAGGCCTCGGGCCGACCTCGACGGCGCGACCACCGCGCTGAGCGCGCCGCTCGCCCTCCTCGTGTCCGGTCCGAGTGGTCAGAGGCGACGGAGCACAGTCGGCGCCGCGCGGAGGATGGGCTAGGGAGCGGGCGGGGGAACGTCTCCGTAGGCGACGCTGAACCCGGTCGAGCTCAGCGCGGACGGGTCCGAGACGGTCGTGCCGTTCTGCACCATGATGGCCTCGGCAAGGGCCGTCTCGGCGCCAGAGATCCCCAAGTCCGTGAAGGTCACATCCGGGGAATAGGCGGCCAACGGAGTCTGACTGCCGTTCACAGTGCTCGGTGCTTCGACGATCCACTCGGCGGACGTTGCCGGACCCGTGTACGTCTGGTCAGTCGTGAACCTCGCTCCCGTCGTGTCGTCGGTCAGCGAGATCGACCAGACGCTGCTTGAGACCTGGTCGATGGTCACGGTCACTTGGTCCCCGGCCGAGATCGACAACGTTGTGATTGGTGTTTCTGGTGCAGGGAGGATCTCCCACCACGGGGTGATCTCGACGAGGCTCGTGTTGTACGGGTCGACCTGCTCGCCGATCCCCGCCTGGATGAGCGAGGTGTTGTCGAAGCCGTCGATGCCGACCCACTCGGCGAAAGCGCTCGAAGCGGAGTCGCCGGGGTTCAGACTGGGCACGGTGAAGGTTCCCGTCGCCGCCGAGTACGGGCCGTTGCCGACGATGTAGCCCGACCAGTTCCCGCTCTGGTCGATGCCGATCGGCGGCGGGGCGACGGCGATGGACAGGCTGGCCGTCGCCGTCTGGAGTGTCGGCGTCGCGCTGTCGCTCACCTCGACGGTGAAGTCGAAGGTGCCGACGTTCGTCGGCTGACCGGTGACGTCACCGTTCGTTGCAAGGTTGAGCCCCGGCGGGAGCGCGCCCGAGGTCAGCGCCCAGGTGTACGGCGCGATCCCGCCCGAAGCGGCGAGCGTCGCGCTGTAGCTACTCCCCGCCGTCGCGCCGGCCAGAGAGGTCGTCGTCACCGCAATGGATGGTGCCGGCGCCGCAGCCATCGCCACGATCGGCTCGTTCAGCGGGTGCCCGCCCATCGAGCCGTAGAAGCTGGCGTCGCCGAAGGCGAAGATCCCCCCGTCGGAGGCCACCTCCCAGTACCCGCCGCCGTTGGGGGCCGCAGCCATGCTGACGATCGGCTTGTTCAGCGGGTGCCCGCCCATCGAGCCGTAGAACTGAGCGTCCCCGAAGGCGAAGATCCCGCCGTCGCTGGCCACCTCCCAGTAGCCGCCGCCGTTCGGGGTGGCAGCCATGCCGACGATCGGCTTGTTCAGCGGGTGCCCGCCCA
>JAJZJT010000172.1 GCA_021809995.1 Actinomycetes bacterium | reverse complement strand
CGAGGCGGCCCTCGCCGACCACTTCGGACGGCCAGTCCCGCTCGCCCTGGTCGTCGACGACGGCAGCGCGGCGCCGCTGTCGTCCCCGTCCCCGGCGCCGGGGACGGGGACGGGGACGGGGACGGGCTCGACGGTCCTGTCGCCGCACCGGCCGGGTGGTGCCGGGCCCGTGCCCCCCGCCCGGACCGGTGGCCCCCGCGGTGGTCCTCTTCCCGTCCCCGACGAACCCGGCCCGGCAGGCGGCGCTCCGGACGGCCCCGACGACGAGTACGAGCTCCTCGACGAGTCCGAGCTCGGCGAGGTCGTCGACGTCGACACGTCGGCCGAGGCCCGCCTCCTCGAGGTGTTCCCCGGCGCCGAGGAGGTCCGCTAGTGCCGGCCTTCTCCGCTCCGCTCCAGAGCCTGGTCGACGAGCTCGGGCGCCTGCCCGGCGTCGGCCCCAAGTCGGCCCAGCGCATCGCCTTCCACCTCCTCAAGGTGGCACCCGAGGACGCCCTGCGCCTCGCCGAGGCCATCGTGGCCGTGAAGGAGCGTGTGACCTCCTGCCCGCGCTGCTTCAACGTGGCCGAGGGCGACCTCTGCATGGTGTGCGCCGACGACCGGCGCGACGCGAGCGTCATCTGCGTGGTGGAGGACCCCCGCGACATCGTGGCCGTCGAGAAGACCGGCGGCTTCTCCGGCCGCTATCACGTCCTGCAAGGAGCGCTCAGTCCGATCGACGGCGTCGGGCCCGAGCACTTGCGCGTCCACGAGCTGCTCGCCCGCATCGAGCCAGAGGGCGTCACCGAGGTGATCCTCTGCACGAACCCCAACCTCGAGGGCGAGACGACGGCGATGTACCTCGCCCGCCAGCTCCAGCCGCTCGGGGTGCGGATCACCCGCATCGCCAGCGGTCTCCCGGTGGGCGGGGACCTCGAGTACGCGGACGAGCTCACCCTCGGGCGGGCCCTCGAGGGCCGTCGCGTCGTCGAGACGGCGCCTGGTCAGCCGGCCGGGCGCGCCGGGGGATGACCGAGGCCTCCCCAAAGGTCTTCCCCGAGGCCCGACTGCGCGCCCGGGCGCCGACGGGCTCCCCCCGCCCACCCCTCACGCTGTGGGTGCTCCGGCACGCCGAGGCCACGTCGGGGGCACCACCGGGGGGTGGCGACCGGGCCCGTCCGTTGACGGCGCGCGGCCGACGCGACGCGACGGCCCTCGGGCGGCGTCTTGCCGCCGGTCCCGGGGTCTTCGGCACCGCCGCGGCACGCATCCCGACCGGCGGGCAGGCCGGCGAGCGCATCGCGGCCGGCTCCCTGCCCGTGGCCATGCCCGAGGTGGTGGTGTGCTCGCCGGCCGTGCGCACGCGCCAGACCGCCGAGCTGGTTGCCATCGCCCTCGACGACGTCCCGGTCGTGCCCGACGAGCGCCTGCTGCGGGGCGACGAGGAGACGGTCCTCCAGGCCGTCCACGAGGTGTCGGGGACGCCGGCTGGTGTGGCAGTCGTGGGGCACAACCCGACGGTCTTCGCGCTCACCTGGGCGCTCCTCGACGCGCCCGGTTCCGGGGATGCTCCTGGCCGGCCGGTGGGAGGTGAAGCCGGAGGAGAGGGCGGTGACCGTCACCGTCTCCAGCAGCACGGCTTCCCGACGTGCACGGTCGCCGCCGTCACCTTCGCCGTCCCCGAGTGGACAGCCGTCCGCGCCGGCACGGGGCGCCTCGCCGCCCTGGCCAGCCCGCCGTACTGAGCCCGCGCTCCGGCGTGGGTGCGCCAGGACGGGGGCGGGCCCGGACTTCTGGCGCTCGCGGGTCGGGACCGGAGGTCAGCCGACCCGGAGGACGGCGGCGTCACCCTGGCCGCCGCCGCCGCACAGGCTGACGGCCGCCGTGCCACCGCCCCGGCGCTTGAGCTCGAGGAGGGCGGTGATGGCGAGCCGGGTGCCCGACATGCCGACGGGGTGGCCGAGGGCGATGGCCCCGCCGTTCACGTTGACCTTCGCCTCGTCGATGCCGAGGGCGTCGACCGACGCCAGGCCGACGGCAGCGAACGCCTCGTTGATCTCGAAGAGGTCGATGCCCGATGCCGCGAGGCCGGCCTTCCGGAGCGCCTGCTCGGTGGCCGCCGACGGCTGCGGGAGCAGCGACGCCGAGTCGGGCCCGGCCACTTGGCCGTAGGCGACGAGCTCGCCGAGAGGCGTGATCCCGAGCTCGGCCGCCTTGGCCGCCGACATGACGACGACAGCGGCGCCGCCGTCGGAGATCTGCGAGGCGTTGCCCGCGGTGATCGTGCCCTCCTTGTCGAAGGCGGGCCGGAGCCTGGCGAGCGTGTCGACGGTCGTCTCGGGGCGCACGCCCTCGTCGGTGTCGACGACGACCGGGTCGCCCTTGCGCTGCGGCACCGACACAGGGACGATCTCCTCGGCCAGCTTGCCGGACTTGATGGCGGCGGCCGCCTTCTCGTGGGAGGCGGCGCTGAAGGCGTCCTGGCGTTCCCGGCTGATGCCGACGGCGCGGTTGTAGCGGTCGGTGCCGAGCCCCATCGCGCACTGGTCGAAGGCGCAGAAGAGGCCGTCGTACATCATCGAGTCGACCAGGGTGCCATCCCCCAGGCGGTAGCCCGAGCGGGCACCGGGCAGCAGGTAGGGGGCCTGGGTCATCGACTCCATGCCGCCGGCTACCACGATCTCGGCGTCACCGGCGTTGATCATCAGGTCGGCCAGGTAGATGGTGTTGAGCCCCGACAGGCACACCTTGTTGACGGTGGTGGCGGGCACCGACATCGGGATCCCCGCCTTGGTGGCGGCCTGGCGGGCGGTGATCTGGCCGGCGCCGGCCTGGAGGACCTGGCCCATGAGCACGTAGTCGACCTGGTCGGGCGTCACGCCGGCCCGCTCGAGCGCCGCGGCGATGGCGAACCCGCCCAGCTCGGCGGCGCTGAAGCCGCCGAGGGCCCCCGACAGCTTGCCGATCGGCGTGCGGGCACCTGCGACGATGACGGATCCGGACATGTTGACCTCCGGGGCCGGAGCGGCCCGATCGGGCGGCGTCCCCCCACTCGGGTGCGCCACGGCACGACTCGCTTGCGGCGGACAGTCTAGGACCACCTCGGAGGTGGCGTCCCGTGCCGCGAGCACCCCGGGGAAACGCGGCGCCGGCACGCTATCCTCGCCCCCCATGCAGCACATCCTCGACGCCATTCAGGCGGGGGCGTCCGGCGACGAGCTGGCCGCTCTCCCGCTCCCCGAGTCGTACCGCGCCGCACTCGTGCGGCGTGAGGACGCCGACATGTTCGAGGGGGTGGACTCGGTCGACAAGGACCCGCGCAAGTCCATCCGGGTCGAAGAGGTCGCCGTCCCCGAGCTCGCCCCCGACGAGGCCTATATCGCCGTCATGGCCAGCGCCATCAACTTCAACACGGTGTGGACCTCGATCTTCGAGCCGCTCCCCACCTTCGGCTTCCTCGACCGTCTCGGGCGCGAGGGCCGCTGGGGCGCCCGCCACGCGCTGCCCTACCACGTGGTGGGCTCGGACGCTGCCGCCGTGGTGCTGCGGGTGGGCTCGGCCGTGCGCAACTGGAAGCCGGGCGACAAGGTCACCATCCACTGCAACTACGTCGACGACCAGGACCCGACGGCCCACGACGACTCGATGCTCGCCTCCAACCAGCGGATCTGGGGCTTCGAGACCAACTTCGGCGGGCTCGCCGACCTCGCGGTCGTGAAGGCCAACCAGCTCATGCCGAAGCCGGCCCACCTTTCGTGGGAGGAGGCGGCGATCAACGCCCTGTGCAACTCGACCTCCTACCGCATGATCGTCTCGCGTAACGGAGCGGCGATGAAGCAGGGTGACAAGGTGCTCGTGTGGGGGGCGACCGGCGGCCTCGGCGCGTACGCCGTCCAGTACGTGCTGAACGGCGGGGGCATCCCCGTCGGCGTGGTCTCCTCGCCCGAGAAGGTCGACCTCCTCCACGAGCTGGGCGTCGAGGCCGTCATCGACCGCAAGGCGGCCGGCTACCGCTTCTGGAAGGACGAGCACACCCAGGACGAGTCCGAGTGGCGGCGGCTGGGCAAGGACATCCGGGACCTCGTCGGCGAGGACGTCGACATCGTCTTCGAGCACCCGGGCCGCCAGACCATGGGCGCCTCGGTGTTCGTCACGAAGCGGGCGGGCATGGTCGTCACGTGCGCGGCGACCTCGGGCTACATGATCGAGTACGACAACCGCCACCTCTGGATGAAGCTCAAGACCATCAAGGGCTCGCACTTCGCCAACTACCGCGAGGCGTGGGACGCCAACCAGCTGGTCTGCGACGGCAAGATCGTCCCGCCCCTGTCGGCCGTCTTCGACCTCGAGCACGTGGGCGAGGCCGCCTACCAGGTCCACCACAACCTCCACGAGGGCAAGATCGGTGTCTTGTGCCTGGCCCCGGCCGAGGGCCTCGGCATCGACGACCCCGAGGCCAGAGCGCGCATCGGCGAAGACCGCATCACCCTGTTCCGGAGGCGCGAGGCATGACCCAGTCCCTGCTCACCGAGATCGACCACGTCGCCATCGCCGTGCGGGACCTCGAAGCGGCCATCGCCTACTACCGCGACACCTTCGGCGCGGAGGTCGTCCACCGCGAGCGCGTCGACTCCGACGGCGTCGAGGAGGCGCTGCTCGAGGTGGCCGACAGCTACGTGCAGCTCCTCACGCCGACGACGGACACCTCGCCGGTGGCCAAGTACCTCGAGACGAAGGGCGAGGGCCTCCACCACGTCGGCTACCGGGTCGCCGACTGCGCCGCCGCCCTCCAGTCGGTGAAGGACCACGGCGGGCGCACGATCGACGACGCACCCCGCCCGGGGTCGCGGGGCACGACCGTGGCCTTCGTGCACCCAAAAGGCGCCTTCGGCACCCTGATCGAGCTCGTCCAGGAGTAGCGGCCGAGGTCGGGCCGCCCGCGTCAGCTGCCGGCGGCCACGTTGGGGTCGGCCGAGGGCGGCCCGAGGAGCACGCCGGCGAGCGCGGTGACGACGCTGGCGAGCGCGTGGTCGGCCGCCGGCGCCGACGGTGCACCGAGGGCGGCGAGGTAGGCGTCGAAGCGGGCCCGGGCCGCCGGCTCGGTGATCGGGGCGAGGGCCGGTGGTTGCTGGGTGGCCGCCGGCGGGGTGCCGACGCCGTCGAAGACCGGGTTCGACGTGAGCAGGGCGAGCCGGTGCGTGTCGAGGGGGCCGTTCTGGGCGAGGCGGCCGTTTGCGGGAACCGGGGGCCGGTAGACGCCCCACCCGTTCGGGCACGTGCCGTGCGTCGACCCGCAGTTCTCCTTCCACGTCCAAAAGACCGTGCTGACGCGGGCCTGGCGCTGGGCGGCCACCATGCCGGCGAGGACGGTCGAGTCCTCCGACGGCGGGTCGCCGAACTCGGTCACGACGACGGCGGCTCCCAGGGAAGCAGCCTCGGCCTCGGCCGTCGCGTAGCCGAACGTGTAGGAGGGCGGGTACTGCGGCCCCCCGGCGCTCGCCCCGCCGAGGAGCGTGTCCACGGTGAAGACGTGCGTGTAGAGGTGGGGGGCGAACGCAAGGTCCTGGTACTGGCTGAACGGGTGGGCGGCCAGGGCGGCCCCGGTGGAGAGCTGCGGCGAGAAGTCGACCAGGTTCCGGTACCCGGTGGGCTCGACGAGGACCAGCTGGTGGTGGACGAGGGTCCGGCCCGGCGGATAGGCGCACGGGTCGACCTCGGCGGGCACCTGGGGGACGACGGCACGGTGGAGGGCGGCCTCGGCCGCCGTGCCCGACGGATCTGCGGACGGGCAGGTCGGCTTGCCGTCACGCACCCCGGTCAGCGCCTCGATCGCTCGCTCGTAGAAAGGGAGGAGCTGCTGGTCGGAGAAGTCGTAGAGGTTGGCGACCGGCAGGGCGGCCGAGCTGCCGGGCATCGGCTCGTTCATCAGCTCGTAGCCGAGCACCGCCGGGTTGCCGGCGAAGCGGTGAGCGAGGGCCTCGAGCGCCCCGATGTAGTGGTCCTGGAGGCCGGTGCCCGGCGCCTGGCCGCGCGGGCCGGGCACCGTGCGGTTGGCCCAGAAGTTGGCCCACGCTTCCGCCGCCGCCGGGTTGAGCTGGCTCTGGCCGTCGAGGGCGCAGCTGGGCTTGCCGTCGGTGAAGACGGCCCACGCCGGGGCGCCGTCCTGGCCGTTCGACGGCGTGCAGCCGGCCGGGGGTGCCTGCTGCGGCACCGACGCGTCGGCCGGTGTGGTGAGGAAGCGCGAGTAGCCGTCCTGGTGGAGGTCGAGGATGACCCGGATGCCCTGCTGGCGGGCCCACCCGACCACCTGGGCGATCCGGTCGAGGAACGTGGCCGAGTAGTGGCCGGGCGTCGGCTCGAGCTCGCTCCAGTTGATGGTCAGGCGTACGAGGTCGAAGCCGTCCGCCCGCATCTGGGCGAAGTCGTCCTGCGACCCCGGCGCGCTCGATTGGCGTGCCGGCGCTCTGGCCGCTTCGACCTCGCACAGCGGCGGGTCGGGCGCCCGGCCGTCGTTCACCGGGCACCGACCGTCGTAGGCGGCGGGGTCGATCGGGTAGTGGGGGG
>JAJZJT010000171.1 GCA_021809995.1 Actinomycetes bacterium | reverse complement strand
GGTCGACGTCAGACCAGCGGAGCCCACACAGCTCACCACGCCGGGCGCCAGTGGTCGCCGCCAGGAGGAGGAAGCAGGCAAAGTCGGGGTCGTCTTTCTCCGCCGTCTCAATGAGCTGGACCACCTTGTCGGGGTCAGGCGGCTCCAGTTGACGGCTCCGCACCCGTGGAGGCGATGCCAACGACGCCGGGTTCGTGGTGATCCATCCCCAGCGCACTCCCTGCTGGAGTGCTCGCCGAAGGATGGCGTGCACCTGGCGGACAGTCGCCGCTGACAGCGGCTTGCCGTCCTGACCGCCCTCGTCCCGGAGCTTGGCGTAGAAGCGATCGAGCTGCGCCGCCCGGAGGCGGGCAAGCGGCACCTTGTCGAGCGTTGGCGTGATGTACGTCTTGATGATCCAGTCGTAGCCCCGTGCCGTCGTCGGCGACAGCTCAGGCTTGGCGAGGTCGAGCCACTGACGGATGAGGTCACCCACCGTCGTGTCCTGGGCAGCATGACCACCGCCGGACACCTCGGTGACCAAGCGGGCGAGTGCCTCCTCGGCCTCACGCTTGCCGCCTCGGAACGTGCGGGTGACGTACTTCTGACGGTTGGTGATCGGGTCGATCCCGGCGTAGGCACGCAGCTCCCACGCCTCACCTCGCTTGCGCAGGTGGCCCTTCATGGTGCCTCCCGGAGGCCCTAGCTACTGCCCACGCAGAAGCAGCTCCGGGCAGACAGTAGCATCCAGTAGCAGGCTGAACGTGTCACCGCAGGTCAGGAGTTCAAAACAACACCCTGACCTGGACTTATCTGGCGCGCTCGGAGGGATTCGAACCCCCAACCTTCTGATCCGTAGTCAGATGCTCTAGTCCGTTGAGCTACGAGCGCTCGCCACCGGCCCGCCGAGGCGTTCCGGCACGGCGACCGACAGGTCGCGGCTTCCCACTCTACCGGACCCGGCGGCTGCCACAGCCCAGAAGCGGCTCCGCGCTGGCTCGCCCGGCCCGTCGCCCGGCGGTTCTGACGTACCGTCAGGTACACTCGCCTCCCCGACGGCCGGGCACGGCCGGGGACGGCCGACGGGAGCAGCCATGGACGCAGGCACCACGCGAGGAGGACCCCCACGCCCGACGGGTGGGCAGGGACCGGTCGCCCGCCCCGCACCGCTCAGCGGTGTCCGGGTCCTCGAGGCCTCGGCGCTCGGGCCCGCCGCGGTCACGATGCCCCTTGTCGACCTAGGCGCCGAGGTCATCAAGGTCGAGCCCCCCTCCGGGGACTACATCCGCGAGATGACCTGGCCCATCGTCGAGGGTGTCTCGCTCATGCACCTCCACGTCAACCGGGGCAAGCGCTCGGTCGTCCTCGACCTCCGCACCGACGCGGGCGCGTCGACCTTCGCCGAGCTGGCGGCCGCCTCCGACGTGGTCGTCGAGGCCATGCGCCCGGGCGGGCTGGCCCGGCGCGGCCTCGGCTACGAGCAGCTCCGCGAGCGGAACCCGTCGCTCGTGTTCTGCACCATCTCGGGGTACGGCATGACCGGCCCCTACCGGGACCTCCCGAGCCACGGCGTCGCCTACGACGTGTGGGCCGGCATCGTCTCCCCCCAGGTCGACGACGACGGGTTCGCCTTCCTCCCCGAGCACGCCTCGATGGGGATCCACGCCGGGCCCCTCTTCGGAGCCCTCGGGATCCTCGCCGCCGTGGTCCGCGCCCGGTCGACCGGCGAGGGAGCCTTCCTCGAGATCGCCCAGTCGGACGCCGCCGCCGCCATGGACTGGTACCGGAGCGAGACCTGGCGCGCCTACGAGCGCCCCGAGGACGAGGTGACCGGCAACAAGGCCGACGGCTACGAGCGCCGGGCCCCAGGCACGGCCGGCATGGTCGAGGGCGTCCGTTACCAGGTCTACGGCACCTCGGACGGCGCGTACGTGCTCTTCATGGCCTCGGAGCAGGCCTTCTGGAGGAATTTCTGCGAGGCGGTCGGTCGGGTCGACCTCTTCGAGCGGTGGCCGGGGTCCCGCTACGCGGACCACGCCCGAGGCAACCAGCAGCTCCGCGCCGAGCTGCGCGACATCTTCGCCACCCGGACGGCCGCCGAGTGGGTCCGCTTCGGAGTCGAGGCCAACGTCCCCATCGGGCCGGTCAACTCCCCGCGGTCGATCCCCGACGACCCCCAGTTCCGCGACCGGTTCCAGTGGATCCCGGCCGACCGGCTCGGCGCCGACCAGCTCCCGACCCCGCTCAAGTTCGTCGGCGAGCAGCTCCCTCTCCCCGAGCGGGCGCCCACCGTCGGCCAGCACACCGACGAGGTGCTCCGCGACGTGCTCGGGTGGGACGACGCCCGCGTGGCAGAGGCACGGGCCACCGGCGGAGTCGGGACCGCCGGTGCGGGTTGAGCGCACCCTGGCCGCCGCTTGCCCGCTTCCGCGGCGGCCCTCGAGCGGCGAGCCCGGAAGGGGGCACCGGGACTCGAATCTGACGGAGCGTTAGAATCTCGTCGTGACCACCACCGCGTCCGGCAAGACCCGCGTCCCGGCCATCGACGGCTGGTTCACGACCGGGGACGAGCCCGCCCTCCTGGCCAGCCGCTGCGAGGCGTGCGGCACCTACGTGTTCCCGCCCGGGCCGACCTGGTGCCCCAACCCGGCGTGCTCGTCGACCGCCTTCGACGAGGTCCGGCTCGGTCGGCGCGGCCGGGTGTGGTCGTTCACCGACGCCCGCTACCAGCCTCCACCGCCCTTCCGGGCGCCCGAGCCCTACGAGCCGTTCGCCATCGCGGCCGTCGAGCTGGTAGCCGAGCAGCTCGTGGTCCTCGGCCAGGTGGTCGGCGACGTCGGTTGCGACGACCTCGCCGTCGGCGACGAGGTCGAGCTCGTCGTCGACACCCTCTTCGAGGACGACGACCACGAGTACCTGGTGTGGAAGTGGAAGCCGGTGGCGACCGGCGTTGACGGGGAGGGACGCGCCGATGGGTGACGACGGGCGGCGGGTCGCCGTGCTGGGTGCCGGCATGCACCCGTGGGGAAAGTGGGGCCGCAACTTCGTCGAGTACGGCGTGAAGGCAGCGAACGACGCGCTGGCCGAGGCCGGCCTTGCGTGGACCGACGTCCAGTTCGTCGCCGGCGCCGACACCATCCGCAACGGCTACCCGGGCTACGTCGCCGGCGCCACGTTCGCCCAGGCCCTCGGGTGGAACGGCACCCGGGTCTCCTCGTCGTACGCGGCGTGCGCCTCGGGCGCTCAGGCCATCGACAGCGCCCGCACCCAGATCCTCGCCGGCCGGTGCGACGTGGCCCTCGTCGTGGGCGCGGACACCACCCCCAAAGGGTTCTTCGCCCCCGTCGGAGGCGAGCGCAAGGCCGACCCCGACTGGCTGCGCTTCTACCTGGTGGGCGCCACCAACCCGACCTACTTCGCCCTCTACGCCCGACGACGCATGGCGTGCTATGGCGCCACCGACGCCGACTTCGCCGCCGTGAAGGTGAAGAACGCCCGCCACGGCGCGGCCAACCCGAACGCCCGCTACCGCACCCCGGTCACGGCCGAGGAGGTGCTTGCCTCCCCGATGGTCGCCGACCCGCTCCGGCTCCTCGAGATCTGCGCCACCTCGGACGGCGGTGCCGCGCTCGTGCTCACCAGCCTCGAGTTCGCCCGGCGCCACGGTCACGCCGAGCCCGTCACCGTCGAGGCGGTCTCGACGGTGACCCCCACCTTCCCCCAGGGGCGCCTCGAGATGCCCGACCTCGCCACCGACTCGGCGGTCGCCGTGCCCTCAGGGCGGCGGCGATTCACGGCCGCCGTCGTCCAAGCCGCCTACGACGAGGCCGGCGTCGGACCCGACGACGTCGACGTCGCAGAGGTCTACGACCTCTCGTCGGCCCTCGAGCTCGACTGGTACGAGGACCTCGGGTTGTGCAAGGAGGGCGAGGCCGAGCGGCTGCTCACCGACGGCGACACGACGGTCGGCGGCCGCGTGCCGGTCAACCCCTCGGGCGGGCTCTCGTGCTTCGGCGAGGCCATCCCCGCCCAGGCGATCGCCCAGGTGTGCGAGCTCACCTGGCAGCTCCGCGGCGCAGCGGCCGGCCGCCAGGTGGAGGGCGCGCGGCTCGGGGTCACCGCCAACCAGGGGCTCTTCGGCCACGGGTCCTCGGTCGTCCTCCGCCGCTGATCGGGAAGCTCGCCGGCCGGGGCCGCTGGGCCGGCACCGCTGGGCCCGCACCGCTGGGCCGGGGCCGGAACGATCAGTCGGTGACGAGCACGAGCTTGCCGACCTTGCCGCCTGCGGCGAAGCGGTCGTAGGCCGCCTGAGCCTCGGCCATCGGCACCGTCGCCCACACCGGGACGCGCACGGCGCCCGAGGCCACGAGCGGCAGGACGTCGCGGGCGACGGCGGCGGCGACCGCCGCCTTGTCCTCGAGCGAGCGCGCCCGGAGCGTCGACCCGCCGATCCGGAGCCGCCGTCCCATGACGGCGAGCAGGTCGAGCTCGAGCCGGGCACCGGCACCGACGCCGATGACGACGGCGCGCCCGCCGGTGGCCATGGCCGGGAGGGTCGCGGCCAACGCCGGGGCGCCCACCAGCTCGAGGCAGACGTCGTAGGGACCGGACGCCGCCACCTCGGCCGGCTCGACCACCGCGTCGGCCCCGAGCGCCGCCACGGCATCGCGAGCCTCCGGCGAGCGCACGGAGGCCACCACGGTCGCCCCGAGGGCGTGGGCCAGCTGCACGGCCGCCGTCCCGACCCCGCCGGCTGCCCCCGAGACGAGCACCCGCTCGCCGGCGCTGAGGGCGGCTTGGGTGACGAGGGCGTCGTGGGCGGTGGAGAAGACCTCGGGGAAGCCGCCGGCCTCCGCGTCCGACATCGCGTCGGGCACCCGCAGCGCGCTCCCTTCGGGGACCACCGCCAGCTCGGCCTGGCCTCCCCCGGCGACGATCGACATCACCCTGTCGCCAGGAGCGAAGCGGCTGGCTCCCTCGCCGACGGCGACGACCTCGCCGGCCAGCTCGAGCCCGGGGACGTCCGCCACCACCCCGGGGGGCGGCGGGTAGAGCCCGCGCCGCTGGAGCAGGTCCGCCCCGTTGACCCCGGCGGCCCGCACCTGCACGAGGAGCTCGCCCGGACCCGGTCGGGGGTCGTCGCGCTCGGCCCACACGAGGGCGCCTTCGACGATGGTGACGGCGTGCACAGCGCTCCACCGTAGGCGGGCGGGCGCCCGCCGGCGAGGCGCGACCGGGCGAGGCGCGACCGGGCCGCCAGGACCGCATGCCGGCGCGTCCCGCGCCTGCTCCCGCCGGTTCGCCCGCTCGTCACGGTCCTGTGACGGTGCGGCAACCTCGGTCCCGTACCGTCGAGAGCGGACGACCGTGCTCCGAGGGCGGGGCACGGCACGAAGGGAGGCACGATGACGGCGCTCGAGCGAACCGTGCGCGGGCTCGTCCGGTGGCTGGCCGAGCCCAGCCACACGCCCACGGCCGGGCTCCATCCGGCGGGGTCGGCCAGCGCGCCCCACGTCGAGCGGCGGTTCACCGTGGTCGAGGCGAGTGGCACCGAGCGGCCACCCCGGCGGCCCGGGCCGCCGGGGTGGGACGAGCCGCCGCGACCGACCCGGGCCGCCTGACACCCCGGGCCGCCCGGGCAGGGCACCCCGGGCGAACCTAGGCTGGAGGCATGCACGGTCCGACCGATGCGGCGAGCCCCGTCCGGGCCGACGCCGGTCACGACGTGGTGACGACCGGCCGGCGCGACCGGCCAACGAGGAGGCCGATGAGCCACGGGCGCCGGCACCGACCGGTCGGGGACGAGGGACCGGCGGCGGCCGTCGAGCCCGGGACCGTCGAAGCCCCACCTGCGGACCACGGCGCTGCGTCGGGTCCGAGCGCCGGTGCCGTGCTCGCTGCCGTGCTCGAGCGCGAAGCCGAGCGCTTCCTCCGGCACGCCGATGCCCTCGGCGGTGGACCTCCCGCGGCCCTCACCACCCGCGACGTGCACCAGGCCCGCGTCGCCCTCCGGCGGCTCCGGTCGAACCTGCGCACCTTCGGCCTCCTCGTCGACCCCCAGTGGAGCGCCACCGTCCGCGCCGACGCGGCGTGGTTCGGCGGCGTTCTCGGGTACGTGCGCAACTGTGACGTCCTCGCCGACCGCCTGTGGGCCGAAGGGCCGGTCCTTTCCGACGAGGACTCGGTCCGGGCCGTCCTCGGCGTCCTCGCCGTCGAGGCAGCAGCAGCCCGGCAGGCCGTCGTCGAGGCGAGCCGGTCCGAGCGCGGTGAGCGCCTCGCCGCCACGCTGCGCGCGGTGGGCGACCTGCCGCTGACCGACCGGGCCGACCAGTCCGCCGAGGCGCTCGAGGGCCTGCTCGGGCGGGCCTGGCACGACTTCCGCAACGCCGGCCGTCCTGTCCGGCACCACCCCACCGAGCGGTCCCTCCACCAGCTCCGCCTTCGGACCAAGGCGTTCCGCTACGGCTGCGAGACGGTCGCCGTGGTGGCGGGCAAGCCGGCCGAGCGCACGGCCCGCGCCGCGGCGCGGCTGCAGGACCGGCTCGGGCTCCTCCGGGACGCCGCCGCCGCCGACGCGT